>NZ_CAWQMW010000035.1:0-78271 GCF_963895965.1 Xenorhabdus sp. PB30.3
TGTTAATCACATGAATATGTGAAATGTTTTTTTATCCAAATATTTAAAAATTGTTTAAATTCAATTGATTATAAATAAATTTTGTTGTTGGTGATAAACCTTGAGTGTGATAACCATCGTTTTTTTGTGAAATTATCTATGTGAAGATCAGAGAAGTAATAAAGAGTCAAAAAACACCAGGGAACCTCATGAATAATTTAATACAAAAAATAGGGGTTATAGGGCTGGGGGCGATGGGAATGGGGATCGCCCAGTCTTTAATAAAAGCAGGTATTTCAACCTATTGCTTTGATATAAATGATAAAGCCTGCGAGCAATTAAAACAAAAAGGAGCAATAGGTGTAGCTAATAGTCCAGCAAAGTGGGCATCAGAGTTTGATGTTCTCTTATTTGTTGTGGTTAATAGTACACAAATCGAAAATATCCTATTTGGTGGAGAATACCCATTAGTCAAGCAGCTTAAGGCTGGTACTTGTATTGTTATACATAGCACTATTTCTGCTGAGCAGGCGCAAAATTTTGCTATTCGTTTACAGGAGTATTATATCAATATGCTTGATGCCCCAATTTCAGGAGGTGCACTTAAAGCTGAACAGGGGAAATTAACTATTATGGCCTCTGGTTCTTCTGAGTTGTTTGAACACATAAAACCGATTTTTGATGTTATCTCAGAGCGTTTATATTACGTTGGTAACAAAATTGGCCAGAGTTCAATGATTAAAATGGTCCATCAATTATTGGCTGGGGTACATATTGCGGTTACAGCGGAGAGCATAGCTTTTGCCGCTAAAGCAGGTATTTCATTAGATTTGATGTATGAAATAGTAACCCATGCGGCAGGTAACTCATGGATGTTTGAAAATCGAGCTCCTCATATTTTGGCCGGAGATTATACGCCTAAATCTTCTGTGGATATTTTTGTTAAGGATTTGGGAATTGTACTTGAAGCTGCGGAGACGATGAAATTTCCGTTGCCAATGGCTGCAACTGCACATCAGATGTTTCTGGCGGCCAGTAATGAAGGGTTTGGTCAGTGGGATGATAGTGCCGTTATTAAGACATTTAAAGGTATAACTTTACCAGAGAAAAGTGATGACCATTAAGTTGGGTGTTATTGCTGATGACTTTACAGGAGCAACTGATATCGCCAGCTTTATGGTTCAAAATGGCTGGCGGGTTGTTTTATTATTTAGTATTCCTGATAACCGCACATTTATCCCACATGATGTAGATGCAATTGTTATTAGCTTAAAAATTCGTTCATGTCCTGTTGAGGAGGCTCTTGAGCAATCTCTTAAAGCTTGCGAATGGCTTCGGAAAATAGCCTGTTGTTCAAGATTTTTTTTCAAATATTGCTCTACTTTTGATTCCACAAAGGAAGGAAATATCGGTCCGGTTATAGATGTTTTGATGGATGAACTTCAAATAGATCTTTGTTTGATTTGCCCCGCGCTTCCTATTAATGGGCGGACAGTAGTCCATGGATATTTATTCGTTAATGGACAACTATTAAATGAAAGTGACATGCAATATCACCCAATCAATCCGATGAAAGATTCTAATCTGCTGCGATTGATAGAACAGCAATCAAAAGGTTTCGCAGGATTAGTTGATATTAATTGTGTACGCCAAGGCGAGTTATCTATTCGGGAGCATTTGCATAAATTGCGTTGTAAAGGTGCCCGTTACGCTGTGGTAGATACTTTGCTTATGGATGATTTACTACTCATAGCAAAAGCTATTCCTGATATGGCATTTGTTACTGGTGGTTCAGGATTAGGGGGAGCAATTGCTCGTTATTACACTGGACATAGTCCAAAAAAAACCTCGTCAATGAAAACGCTCCCATCTATCCGAAATAAAAAGGCAGTCATTCTTTCAGGAAGTTGTTCTACGATGACATATCAACAAGTCACCAAGTACCAAAAAGAAGCACCAACAATGGCACTAGATATCGATGAATGCATTAATAATTCTGATTATGTTCATCTTTTAGTTGACTGGGTTATTCAGCAGCCAATAAAAGGTTTGGCACCTATGTTGTATAGCACTCAGCCACCTGGAGTATTAAAACTGATTCAGGAGAAGCATAGGTTTTTGCAACTCAGTAAAATAATTGAACAAATTTTTGCTCAAATTGCTAATGAGTTGAGGAAGAGAGGTTTCAATACTTTTATCCTCACAGGAGGAGAAACTTCTGGCAGAGTTGTGCAAAGTTTAGGTATTCGTCAGGTAGAAGTTGGTGCGGTTATTGCCCTTGGAGTTCCTTGGGTATATGACTTGCACAGTGATTGTTGGTTAGCATTAAAATCAGGCAATTTTGGTGAGGTTGACTTTTTTTATCATTCTCAGAAGATATTTCATTAATTAAGAAAAGTGACCAACAATATCAGTGAGTCGAAAAATATAAGGTAGCATCGATGAATATTAAGTCGAAATATGGCTTATTGTGAGTACTCACGTGTATTTGAGCGTCTATCTGGGGATTAAATATAGTTACGATAGTTGGATTTTTTTACGCTAAATATGACAGGGATTAATTGTGTGCAAATTTTCTTCTAACCTGAGCATGATGTTTAACGAAGTTCCTTTTATTGAGCGCTTTGCCCGAGCATCAGGAACAGGTTTTAAAGGTGTAGAATATTTGTTTCCTTATTCTGAATCAGTTGAAAGGCTTACTGCATTATTACAAGAATACCAACTTACACAAGTATTGTTCAATATGCCTGCGGGAAATTGGGACAGTGGTGAGAGAGGTATTGCTTGTTTACCTGGACGCGAAACAGAGTTTGCCGATGGAGTGCATAAGGCTTTGGAGTATGCTTTGTCATTAGAGTGTAAACAACTTCATGTCATGTCTGGGAAATTAGACGAAAGATTTACACTAGAGCAGCAGAAGGAATGTTTTATTGCTAACATCCAGTATGCAGCGGATATTATAGCTAAATTTGATATAAAAATACTAATTGAACCAATTAATATTTTTGATATTCCAGATTATTTTCTCACTGGACAGAGACAGGCTGAGTCATTGTTGAAAGACATTAATCGTAAAAATGTTTTTATTCAGCTAGATCTCTATCATTGTCAGATTATGGAAGGTAATTTATTGCAAACTATAGAGCGTATGTGGGGGAAGTTTAATCATATTCAGATTGCTTCAGTCCCGGGTCGCAATGAACCAGATATTGGTGAAATTAATTATTTCTGGTTGTTCAAAAAACTAGATGAAATGGGTTATCAAGGGTGGGTTGGATGTGAGTATTATCCGGCAAGTAGTACAGAAGCAGGGCTTGGATGGTTAGCAAAAGCTCAATCGTGATTATATAGTAAATGTAGCAGGAGAGCTAATGAACCCTACAGAGCGCAGAGATTTTATTTATCGTCATTTACATGAACATCAGGAGGTTTTAATCAGTAATTTAGTTGAATTACTGAATGTTTCACATATGACAGTGAGGCGTGACATCCGCGTTTTGGAAGAAGAAGGAAAAGTTATTAGCGTTACGGGAGGAATTCAGTTAAATGATGCTATACGCCAAGAGTTACCTTGGAGTGAAAAGGTATTAATCAATCATAGAAGTAAGAGAGTTCTTGGTAAATACGCAGCGTCATTGGTGAAAGATGGGCAGGTAGTTTATTTGGATGCTGGAACGACAACATTTGAAATTGCTCAAATACTAGCAAAGCGTTTCAATTTGACTATTGTCACGAATGATTTTTCTATTACACAGTCTTTGATGGATAAGCCGCAGTTAAATCTCTTTCATACTGGAGGATTAGTCGATAAACGTAATTATTCTTGTGTTGGTAATAGTGCTGCGATGGTATTGCGTAATTTGAATATAGATATTGCATTTATTAGTACTAGCTCATGGGATCTTGAACATGGTGTTTCTACTCCTCACGAGGAAAAAGTTTTTGTAAAACAGACGTTATTGGAAATTTCACGTAGAAACATATTGATCTCAGATAGTAGCAAATATGGTAAGTATGGTATGTTTCGTGTTTGCTCACTTTCTAGTTTGAATGACATTATATGTGATGAAAAGTTACCATTGCTGATACAGCAGCAATTACATGAATTAAATGTAGAGTTACACATTGTCAATGTATAGACAATATAAAAAATAAATTATTAGAGTATTGTTTTAATTTGAATATATAATTGTACGTTATATTGATTAGTTCACATAACGTTAGTTTTTACACCTTGATGTTTTATTTATAATGTTGGGTTAAATTTATTCTGATATATATTTATGGTTATCCAGTTAGTTACAGGTTGATAATGGTTAATTACTATTTTAGATAAAATAATTAGTATGTTAGGGATGATTTAATATGAGTTTTTTTTGATGATTGAAATTTATACTGACAGATTGTTTAATAATAATTTTTTCCTTCGCGTATGTTTCAGGATGAGGTTTTATTGTGTCAACTTATGTTCCAGTAATTGGATTGGGAGTATCTGTCTTCACTTTGGTTTTTTTAGTCTTACGCACCCGCATTCATGTATTAATTGCGATGTTAATTTCCGCAATAATTGCAGGAATTACAGGTGGGTTAACTATAACCAGCATTGTTGCTGTGATTGGTAAAGGATTCGGTTCAACTTTAGGTAGTACAGGTATTGTAATTGGGTTGGGCATAATGATAGGTAAGATATTAGAGGTTTCTGGGGCGATGGAAAAAATTGCCTATAGTTTGATAAATGTGTTGGGGAAAAAACGTGAAGAGTGGGCACTGGCAATCACAGGTTATATTGTCAGTATACCTATATTTGTCAACTCAGCTTTTGTCATTCTCTATCCTTTAGCAAATGCTTTGGCAAAGAAAGGAAAGAGGAACATATTGACGATGGGAGTCGCGTTGGCTGGAGGATTAGTGGTAACTCATCATGTTGTTCCTCCTACACCGGGACCTCTTGGTGTTGCTGGTATTTTCGGTGTGGATATAGGTGCAATGATGCTGATAGGTATGGCATTATCTCTTCCATGTGTTATTGGGATTACTTTTTATGCTAAATGGTTGGCAACTAAATATCCTGAATCTAATTTATTAGATGAAGAAAGAAATCTACAAGATTTGAGAGAAATTCACAAAAGTTATATAGAAAATAAAATAAATAAATCATTACCAAGTTTATCTAATTCAATTTTCCCTATTATTTTTCCGCTTTTATTAATTTTCATTAAAGCTATTAATTCATTAATTTTTGGTGGTGGTTCAGTTTCTGATCGAGAATTATATTTATATCTTCAGGTTTTTGATTTTCTAGGAGAGCCAATCATTGCTCTGGCAATTAGTGTATTATTAGCAAGTTATACTCTGATACCTAAAGTTAGCAAAGATGAAGTAACCGAGCATTTGGAAAATGGTTTAAAAATGGCCGGTATGATTCTTCTTGTGACTGGGGTCGGTGGATCTCTGGGGGCTGTATTACATGAAAGTAGAACGGGGATAGTGTTGGCATCTTATATTGCTAACTTACCTATCACTCCAATTCTGATCCCATTCATTATTTCAACACTAATGCGTTTGGTTCAGGGATCTGGCACGGTAGCAATGATTACAGCAGCCTCTATTTCAGCACCTATAATTAGCCAGCTTCCTGATATTAATATGTTAGTTGCTGCCTTAGCTGCGACAATGGGGTCATTATTCTTCGGTTACTTCAATGACAGCCTGTTCTGGATGGTTAACCGGATGATGGGTATTAAAGATGCAAAACAACAGATGATTGTCTGGTCAATTCCTACCACCATTGCATGGGGGATCGGGCTGTGTGGTATATTACTTCTTAATCTTATCATGTAGGTTATCGTGATGGCGCTCAAAAGAAGCGCCCTTCTTTTTCTCAAACTATCTAAATATCCCTTTGTTAACCTATACCAAGACATCAATTTCTAATAAGCCCACTTCAACGCAACTTGTAACAAGTGCTTTGTCCAGCATACCATGCACCTTTCTCGCCAATAATACAGATTGAAACGGGGTTTTATGGTTGATTTTTACATTCCAGTTATTGGATTGGGAGTGGCGGTATTTTCGCTGATTTTTCTGGTTTTACGTACTCGTATTCATGTGCTTGTTGCTATGTTAATTGCTGCAGTTATTGCAGGAATATCGGGTGGCCTGAGTATGGGCCATGTTGTTGATGTTATTGCTAAAGGGTTTGGTACGACATTAGGTAACATTGGTATCGTGATTGGGCTGGGAAGCATGATGGGGCGGATATTGGAAGCTTCTGGTGCAACGGAGAAAATCGCCTATAGTCTGATTAAATGGCTGGGTAAAAGGCGCGAAGAGTGGGCACTCGCAATTACCGGCTATATTGTTAGTATTCCTATATTTGTTAATTCGGCTTTTATCATCCTTTATCCGCTGGTAAAAGCGTTAGCGAAGAAAGGTAAACGGAATGTATTAACGTTGGGTGTAGCACTGGCCGGTGGATTAGTGGTGACTCACCATATTGTTCCGCCAACGCCGGGGCCGCTTGGTGTGGCCGGAATATTTGGGGTAAGTGTCGGCAAGGTTATGCTGGTGGGGATGATACTGGCAATCCCGTGTGTTATTGGCATCACCTGTTATGCTAAATGGCTGGAGACTAAATACCCTGAATACCTGCTTGTGGAGGCAGAAGGAAATCTGCAAGAAATTCATCAGCAATATATGGAAGAAAAAGCCAGTAAGCCTTTACCGGACCTCTTCATTTCTCTTTTACCTATCGTTGTACCTATCGTTCTTATTTTTACCAGCGTTATCAATGGACTGTTGTTAAAGACAGCACTATTTGCAGGGAAGGATGATGATCTTTATTTTCAGGTTTTTAATTTCCTTGGATCACCGATTATTGCTCTGGCGATAAGTGTGTTACTGGCGATTTATAAACTTATGCCAAATGTCAGCAAACATGAGGTAATAGAACACTTAGAAACTGGTTTGCAGACGGTAGGGATCATTTTATTAGTATCGGGAGCCGGAGGAGCCCTAGGCGCTGTGTTAAATGAGGGTTCAACCGGGACAATCGTGGCGCAATATGTTGCCAGTCTGCCGATCACGCCTGTTCTGATCCCTTTTATCATCGCCACGTTAATTCGTATTATTCAGGGTTCAGGTACTGTCGCTATGATAACCGCAGCCTCTATTTCTGCACCGGTTATCAAACAGATACCAGATATTAATATGCTGGTCGCCGCTCAGGCTGCAATGGTGGGAACACTGTTTTTCAGCTATTTTAATGACTGTTTTTTCTGGGTCGTAAATAGGATGATGGGGATAAAGGATGTGAAAAAACAGATAATCATTTGGTCCATTCCGACCACCATTGCGTGGGGAATCGGGTTGTGTGGAATATTACTCCTTAATTTCATCATGTAAGTGTTCCAATGGTGCTCAAAAAGGGCGCTTTTTGTGACTACTCTTCGAATATTGTTTCTATTTCAGCTTTATACTCACAGTGTTACCTATATACATTAAATTGTGACTTTAATCACAATTTAATGTATGCGTTTCTTTTTAAATTCAATTAAATGTGACTTTAATCATTAAAAAGTGTCAGAGTATTTACTAGATTTAGGTATCTCCATTTTATTTGGATTTTGAATTATTTCCGTTGAGGGGCCAATATGTCTGATGTATTTCACTTAGGTATCACCAAAAATGACTTACAGGGTGCAACCCTGGCTATTGTTCCAGGCGATCCTGATCGTGTTGAGAAGATTGCAAGATTGATGGATAACCCGGTTCATCTGGCTTCCCATCGTGAATTTACAACATGGCGTGCTGAAATTGACGGTAAATCCGTTGTTGTTTGTTCGACGGGTATTGGTGGCCCATCAACGTCAATAGCGGTAGAAGAGCTGGCTCAACTAGGTGTGCGTACATTCTTGCGTATTGGTACAACCGGCGCAATTCAGGAAAATATTAACGTCGGTGATGTGCTGGTAACCACTGCGGCTGTTCGTTTAGATGGTGCCAGCCTGCATTTTGCTCCAATGGAGTTTCCGGCAGTGGCTGATTTTGAGTGTACTAATGCACTGTACGCTGCCGCGAAAGCATCAGGTACTACAACGCATGTTGGTGTGACAGCTTCTTCCGATACTTTCTATCCGGGACAGGAACGTTACGATACCTATTCTGGCCGCGTTGTTCGTCGTTTTCAGGGTTCAATGAAAGAGTGGCAGGAAATGGGCGTCATGAACTTTGAAATGGAATCAGCAACTCTATTAACAATGTGTGCAAGCCAGGGATTGCGTGCCGGAATGGTGGCTGGTGTGATCGTTAACCGTACCCAGCAGGAAATTCCCGATGTTGAATTGTTGAAGAAAACAGAAAGCAATGCCTTAAGCATTGTTGTTGATGCGGCTCGCCGTTTGTTGTAATTGTTGAAATTATGGGCCGGAATTCTCTGGCCCGATCACCTGAATTTTCCGTTTTCTTTACTTCCTTTCATTCTGAAATCTGATAATGTCATAACATTTTGTATTAAAGATGATTTGTCTCAGCCACAAACTGTCTCAATCGTGCATTAATTTCAATAAAAAAGAGTGATTATGACCACAACCACAACAGTTATATCTCATCCTTCATTACTCCCCTTAAATGGCGGTATTAACTTCCGCGATTTAGGTAACAGAACACTAAGTAACGGTTCTAAGATCAAATCAGGTCTGTTATTTCGTTCAGGCTCTCTGGATATGCTGACTGATAACGATCAGATTTTCTTGGCTGAACAGAACCTTTTCCAGATCATCGACTATCGTGATAGCAGTGAAATTATAGATAGGCCAGATCAGGTATGGAGTGGTGCGAGCTATCATCATGCTCCGGCTAACCCGCTTTCCAAAGAGGTTGATGCTAATTTCGACAAGCTAAGTCATGAGGCGCTGGAACAGTTTGACGCTAAAGATTTTATGTTGCGGTTATATCAATTGCTACCAATTAATAACCCGGCTTATAAGACATTAGCCAGTTTATTATTACAGCCGGAAAAAGGTGGAATTGTACAACATTGTGCTGTTGGTAAAGATAGAACAGGAATCGGTTCTGCTTTGGTATTGTTTGCTCTGGGGGCGGATCTGGATACCGTAATGGAAGACTATCTGGTAACTAATATTACTCTGACACCATTTCGGGAATATTTATTGAATAAATATGCACAAAGTATGAGTGATAGTTTGGTTGAAAAAATGTCTTATGTATTTTCGGTCAGGGAAGAATTTTTAATGACGGCTCTGAACAGTATCAATCAGCATTATGGCAGTGTAGATATCTGGTTGGAGAAAGACGTTGGGCTTGATATGGCTGCTCGGGAAAAATTGCAGAACTATTTTCTTGAATAAAAGTTTTCTCGAGTAAATACACTTTGTTAGCGTAAAGAAAAGCAAGGTTAGCACCAGTTTATTGATTTGCTGCTAACCTGAAGCTCAGTAAAGATTAACACAGGAAAGATGAATGTGAGCTTGCATGAAGTCGTTGAAGTAATTACTAATTTTGTAAAAAATCATGAAGCATGGGCAATCCCCATTATTTTTCTGCTCGCTTTTGGGGAATCCTTAGCATTTATATCTTTGTTATTGCCAGCCACGATCATTCTGCTAGGGTTAGGAGCGTTGATTGGTGAAAGCGGGTTAAATTTCTGGCCAATATGGATTGCAGCAGCAGTAGGCGCATTCTTTGGTGACTGGGTTTCTTATCTGTTTGGCTATCATTACAAAGAAAATGTCGGCCAGATGTGGCCTCTTTCACGTCATCCACAAACCTTAGTACGCGGGCATCAATTTTTTGAACGTTGGGGAATATGGGGGATTTTTATTGGTCGTTTTTTTGGCCCTTTAAGAGCCGCAGTTCCTTTGGTCGCAGGGATTTGCGCGATGCCACAACGTCATTTTCAACTGGCTAACTTTGCTTCTGCACTGATTTGGGCATTCGGTATTTTAGCGCCGGGTGCTTTCGGTATACGCTGGCTTGCAGAGTGGATGGGGTAATTGCGAGCCGCTTTGCAAACTGAAATAAATCCTGTAAACAATCTGGACATCTATACAGCCTCTATTTAACTTACATTAAGGTCAGTCATTGAGCACAGACGCTGGCGTAATGTGAGTGGGGTGTATAGATGGATATCCATTGGTTATATGTGTTAATTGGTGGTTTAAGTGGATTATTGTGCGGGGGGATCTTTGTTTGGTTTTCTGTTCACCAGCGTATTCAATACAAAGAAAGGGAGTTGCGTGAATTACACGGCCAGCTTGCTGTCAGCAATGAAAGGCTGGAACAGTCTCATTACTGGCGTACGGAGTGTGAACAACTCAATCAGGAGCTGCTTGCTCAGCGTGAAATCAACAGCATACAGGAAGCTGAATTACGTGAATTGAGTACCCGTCTTGAAGAGAGCAAGCTGGCAGCTGAAGAAAAACAGCGCCTTTTGATCAATAGTGAACAGCGCCTGAATGCCCAATTTGAAAATCTCGCCAATCGTATTTTTGAACAAAACCGCCGCCGTACAGATGAATATAGCCGCCAAAGTCTCAATGATCTGTTAATGCCTTTTCGTGAACAGCTGGAAGGGTTTCGTCGTCAGGTGCAGGATAGCTTTGGGCAGGAGGCTCGTGAACGCCATACGTTAGCTCATGAAATCCGTAACCTTCAGCAGCTTAATGCTCAAATGGCAAAAGAAGCGATCAATCTGACCAAAGCCCTGAAAGGAGATAATAAAATACAGGGTAACTGGGGTGAGATGATACTGACAAAGGTTCTCGAAGCATCAGGTTTACGTGAAGGGCATGAGTTTCATACACAGGTCAATATTAAAACTGACAACAGCGAACGCTTTCAACCTGACATTATTGTGCATCTACCGCAAAGAAAAGATGTCATTATTGATGCCAAAATGTCACTGCTCGCCTATGAGCGCTATTTCAATAGCGATGATGAAACAGAGCAGGTTCAGGCATTACAGGAACATATTAACTCTATAAGAGGGCATATTCGGGGGCTAGGGCGTAAAAATTACCAGCAGTTACCGGGATTACGTTCGTTGGATTATGTCCTGATGTTTATCCCGGTTGAGGCTGCTTATCTGGTTGCGCTCAATCAGGCTCCAGAAATACTCGATGAAGCGCTGAAACATAATATTATGCTGGTCAGCCCGTCAACACTATTAGTGGCTGTGCGCACGATCAATAATCTCTGGCGCTATGAATATCAAAGCCAGAATGCACGTTTGATTGCCGACAAAGCGGCCAGAATGTATGACAAAATGCGCTTATTCGTGGATGACATGCAGGGGTTAGGGCAAAGCCTCAGTAAAGCACAGGCAAGTTATCATCTTGCGATGAAAAAACTGGCGGAAGGAAAGGGGAATCTCATTAGCCAGGCAGAAGGTTTTCGCGATTTAGGAGTGGATATCAAACGCCCTATTGATTCACAGATTATTGATATACACAATGGATTTCAAGATGCGTCGCGGCGGCAAGGGAACTCATCCCCGGGAGCATAGATAACCTTATGTTTATAAAAACGGTGACTGGGGTGAGTGAGCGTAGCCAACAAAGAGGCAACTTGAAAGACGAAATGTATAAATCTGTCCAATCGTTACCGGTCAATGAACATACCCAATAGATTTTTCCGGATAGGGTTTTATCGGAAAGGCTGGTAAACTTGCTATAATTTTTTGAATGAAAAGCGGACAAAGAAAATGCCAGATCAATCTAAAGAAACCACACATTTTGGTTTCCGTACCGTAGCTAAAGACGAAAAAAAAGATATGGTGGCGGAAGTATTCCACTCCGTTGCAGCAAAATATGATTTGATGAATGATTTGATGTCATTTGGCATTCATCGTATTTGGAAGCGTTTCACTATTGATGCAAGTGGCGTCCGTCGTGGTCATAAAGTTCTCGATCTGGCTGGTGGAACAGGGGATCTGACAGCGAAATTCTCCCGTCTTGTTGGAGAGAAAGGCGAAGTTGTACTGGCAGATATTAATGATTCCATGCTGAAAGTTGGCCGGGAAAAATTGCGTGATAACGGTATTGTCGGTAATGTCAGCTATGTTCAGGCGAATGCGGAAGAATTGCCATTCCCGGATAACTATTTTGACTGCATTACTATTTCATTTGGCCTGCGTAATGTCACAGATAAAGATAAAGCCCTGCGCTCAATGTTCCGGGTTCTCAAACCGGGCGGGCGTTTACTGGTACTGGAATTCTCCAAACCCATACTGGCACCTCTGAGTAAGCTTTATGACACCTATTCGTTTCATATTCTGCCACGAATTGGTCAGGCGGTTGTTAAGGATGCAGACAGCTACCGTTATCTGACTGAATCTATTCGTATGCATCCTGATCAGGAAACATTAAAAGGTATGATGGAAACTGCCGGTTTTGATCTGGTTTCCTATTCCAATATGACCGGTGGAATCGTTGCACTGCATAAAGGGTTTAAATTCTGACATGGAAACTCCCTCATTAAGCCATAGCGTGAATTCTACGGTGCTGTTTCCGGTTTTAACTGCCTTTCTGGAAACAACGCTGAATCACCTGCTGTATCGAGAAACGGTATTGAAATCAGCCCGTATGAGATTAGCGGGCAAAGTGCTTTCCATCGAACTGAAAGAAATTGAAATACCGCTGATACTGGTTTTCAGTGAAAAACAGGTCGATGTTTTGAGTCAGTGGTCAGAGTCTGCTGATTGTTCAATGAAAACCACATTACCAGCCCTGCTTAAATTACGTGATCGCCAATGCCTCTCATCGTTAATCAACAGCGGTGAAATTATTATTGAGGGAGATATGCAGGTTATTCAGCAGTGGTCGGCTCTGCTGGATATGCTGGAATGGGATCCGGCTCATTACCTTTCACCTTATGTTGGCGATATTGTGGCAGAAGGGTTCAATCGGGTAGTGAAAAATAGTATCCGGTTTGCCTGTAATACTGTCTCAAGGCAGAAAAACTACCTGAGTGAATCACTGACTGAAGAGTGGAAAATGGCACCTGGCGCTTTGGAATTGGCTTATTTCAGCGAAGAAGTTAGTGCTGTAGCCAATGAACTGTCTGACATGGAAAAACGTCTGGCAGCGATGGAGAAAAAATATGACGCCCAGTGAAATAAAGCGCCTCTATTTGATCATTAAAGTTTTCCTGACTTATGGATTGGATGAACTGATCCCAAAGATCCGTCTGACATGGCCATTGCGTTTTGGGCGTTATTTCCTGTTCTGGCTGCCTAACCGACACAAGGATAAACCATTAGGAGAACGTTTACGCCTGGCATTACAGGAGCTTGGGCCAGTATGGATTAAGCTTGGCCAGATGCTGTCTACCCGCCGTGATCTCTTTTCTCCTGCAATTGCTGATCAACTTTCTCTCTTGCAGGATCGCGTCGTTTCCTTTGATGGTGCCATTGCGCGTAAATCCATCGAAACCGCATTCGGCGGTGCTCTGGAAACGTGGTTTGAAGATTTTGAACAGCAACCTCTGGCTTCTGCCTCAATTGCTCAGGTACATACTGCGCGTTTGAAAGAGAACGGAAAAAATATTGTCATTAAAGTGATCCGCCCCGATATTTTGCCCGTGATAAAGGCGGATGTCCGTTTAATGTATCGTTTAGCGAATCTGGTTCCTTTATTACCCGATGGCCGTCGTCTTCGCCCACTTGAAGTGGTTCGTGAATATGAAAAAACCTTGCTTGATGAATTGAACCTGTTGCGGGAAGCTGCAAATGCCATTCAACTACGGCGTAATTTTGAAAAGAGTCCGATGCTTTATGTGCCAGAGGTTTATCCTGATTATTGCCGGGAAAACGTACTGGTGATGGAGCGTATCTATGGTATTCCTGTCTCCGATGTTGCTGCATTAGAAGCACAGAATACCAATATGAAATTACTTGCTGAACGCGGTGTGCAAATCTTTTTTACCCAGGTATTCCGCGATAGCTTTTTTCATGCCGATATGCACCCGGGCAATATTTTTGTGAGCTATGAACGCCCGGAAGACCCTACTTATATCGGCATTGATTACGGTATTGTCGGCTCCCTGAATAAAGACGATAAGCGCTATCTGGCTGAAAACTTTATTGCTTTCTTTAATCGTGATTACCGTAAAGTTGCTGAGTTGCATGTGGATTCAGGCTGGGTTCCGGCAGACACTAATGTAGAAGATTTTGAGTTTGCCATCAGAACGGTATGTGAGCCTATTTTTGAAAAACCACTGGCAGATATTTCATTTGGTCATGTGTTGTTGAATCTTTTCAATACGGCCCGTCGTTTTAATATGGCAGTGCAACCACAGCTCGTTTTATTACAGAAAACACTATTGTATGTTGAAGGCTTGGGTCGGCAATTGTATCCACAGCTTGATTTATGGAAAACAGCAAAACCATTTCTGGAAGATTGGCTGCATGATCAGGTTGGTATTCCGGCTATCATGCGAGCGTTTAAAGAGAAAGCGCCCTATTGGGCGGAAAAATTGCCGGAACTTCCTGAATTGGTTTATGGCACACTGCAACAACATAAACGTTTGCAAACGAGCATTGATCAGATATCACTGCAGTTAAAACAACAACGACATAATCAGCAGAAACCCCTTTACTTACTCGGGATTGGTGCAACACTGTTTATCTGTGGCGGTTTGTTTTTTATTTCTAATTTAGTCCATCTAGCATCAGGGTTAATTGGAGCAGGAATAATATCGTGGCTACTGGGCTGGTTTAAACTGAAATAGCGGCTTCTTGACATGATTACATTCTGGGATGGTTGCGGTATTTTCGAACATAAGGTTCGTAGATTATAATAAAAGAATTAATGTTTCTCACGAGCATGAGGTAGATCAGTATGGGTGGTATAGGTATTTGGCAATTGCTTATTATTGCTGCCATTGTTGTCTTGGTGTTCGGCACTAATAAACTACGAACTTTGGGTTCAGATTTGGGTGAGTCGATAAAAGGCTTCAAAAAAGCGATGAGTGATGATGAAAAATCAGATCAGGCAGAAAAAAATAGCCATGATGCTGATTTTGAAACTAAAAACCTCACTGATAAGCCTACGGCTGATCAATCTGAAAAATCAGAGAGTAAAAACAAAGAAAAAGAGTAGGTATAAACCGTGTTTGACATTGGTTTTAGTGAACTGCTATTAGTGCTGGTGCTTGGTCTGATTGTTCTGGGGCCTGAGCGTTTACCTGTTGCGGTCAGAACAGTGGCTGGCTGGATTCGGGTATTACGCTCACTGGCGACAAATGTCCAGAATGAACTTACAAAAGAATTAAAATTACAGGAGCTTCAGGACAGCCTGAAAAAAATGGAAGAAAAGGCAGATTTACAATCTCTCTCTCCAGAATTACAGGCATCAATGGATAAACTGAGGGAAGCTGCTGAATCGCTGAAAGAGTCTTATCAGCTGACTCCCGAAGAAGCTAAAGAGCTGGAAGAAGATGAAACACACTTTCATCCTCCTGTATCTGATAAAAAATCCAATAGTGAACGCTAAAACATGTCGATGGACGATACTCAACCTCTTATCAGTCACCTGATTGAACTCCGTAAGCGGATTCTGAATAGCCTGATTACTGTGCTGGTTGTTTTTCTGGCGCTGGTTTATTTTTCTAACGATATTTATCGGCTCATTGCTGCGCCCTTAATGGATCAACTCCCTGTGGGAGCAAATATGATTGCGACAGATGTCGCATCGCCTTTTTTTACACCAATCAAATTGACCATTATGGTATCCGTTTTTGTTTCGGCTCCGATGATCTTATATCAGGTATGGGCATTTATTGCGCCGGCACTGTATAAGCATGAACGGCGTTTGATTGTGCCATTACTGTTTTCCAGTAGTGTCTTATTCTACTTGGGGATGATTTTTGCCTACTTTGTGGTATTTCCCCTCGTGTTTGGTTTTTTTACCAAAACTGTTCCCACTGGAGTCATGATTGCGACGGATATCAGTAATTATCTGAGTTTCGTTATGGCGCTTTTTATGGCATTTGGTGTTTCATTTGAAGTGCCGATAGCGATTATCCTGCTGTGCTGGAGTGGGGTAGTGACTCCTGAGTCATTAAAAAGAAAACGTCCTTATATTTTGGTCGGAGCATTTGTGGTAGGGATGTTACTGACACCACCTGACGTTTTTTCGCAAACTTTGTTGGCCGTTCCCATGTATTTGTTGTTTGAGCTGGGGGTATTTTTGTCACAGTTTTATGTGGGAAAGCGCAAATTACATGAAACTGAAAATGGCTCTGAACGTGAGACAGACGGTAACCCGAAAAAATAATCAGCCATCAGATAGTCGTGATTATTGCTACAAACTTAAGGGGTTAAGCTTAGTAGTATTAAAAACAATAGTTCGTAATGGCAAAATTAGCCCAGTGTAATCCTGCTGGGTTTTATATTAGGAGAGCAGTAATGAGCTATGCATTTCCAGGTACGTTTCCTGGCCGTCGTATGCGCCGTGTACGCCGCCATGATTTTTCCCGCCGTTTAGTCGCTGAAAATCAACTCACTGTTAATGACTTAATCTATCCGGTGTTCGTGATGGAAGGTACTAATCAGCGTCAGGAAGTGCCTTCCATGCCGGGAGTATATCGTTTGACAACCGATCTTCTGCTGAAAGAAGCCGAAGAGATTGCCCGATTGGGTATCCCTGTTTTGTCTCTGTTTCCGGTTATTGAATCCGATAAAAAATCACTGGACGCGAAAGAAGCTTATAATCCGGATGGTTTGATTCAACGCTCTATCCGTGCACTGAAAGATGCGGTTCCTGAATTGGGGTTACTGACCGATGTAGCGCTGGATCCTTTTACAACGCATGGGCAGGATGGCGTTATTGATCAGGATGGTTACGTTATCAACGATATTACCAAAGAGATTTTGGTCAAACAGGCGTTATCTCATGCAGAAGCAGGGGCTGAAATCGTTGCACCAAGCGATATGATGGATGGGCGTATCGGGGCGATTCGCGAACAACTTGAGAATGACGGGCATGTAAACACGCAGATTATGGCTTATTCTGCCAAATATGCTTCCTGCTATTACGGACCATTCCGTGATGCGATAGGCTCCAGCGCTAATCTGAAAGGTGGCAACAAGATGACCTATCAGATGGATCCGGCAAACAGTGATGAAGCATTGCAGGAAATTGCACAGGATCTACAGGAAGGGGCTGATAGCGTGATGGTAAAACCCGGGATGCCTTATCTGGATGTGATCCGCAGAGTAAAAGATACTTTCGGTGTACCGACATTTGCTTATCAGGTATCCGGTGAATATGCGATGCATATGGCTGCTATTCAGAACGGTTGGCTGAAAGAACAACCTGCAATTATGGAATCGTTACTCTGTTTTAAACGGGCAGGGGCTGATGGGATCCTGACTTACTTTGCCAAACGTGCGGCGCAATGGTTGCATGAGCAAAAGAGCTAATATTTTTTTAAACAAAAATAGCTAAGAAGTAAAACGGATGAATAATAGAAAATATTCATCCGTTGTGACAATTTATTGCTTAAGGTGTTTTTCGATAGCGTTTAAAATGCCCGCGGAATCTAACCCTAAATCAGAATGAAGTTCTTCCTGTGTTCCCTGAGGTATAAAGTAATCAGGTAACCCGAGGTTTAACACTGAAACTGAGTTCCCTGTTTGCATCAACAGTTCATTAACCCCACTGCCTGCACCACCCATGATGGCATTTTCTTCCAGCGTTACCAGTAAATCATGTCGGGAAGCCATCTCCAGAACCAGTTCTTTATCCAGTGGTTTGACAAAGCGCATATCAACAACGGTTGCATTCAGGGGTTCAGCAGCCTGTAGTGCGTTTGGCAGTAATGTACCAAAGTTCAGAATGGCAATTTTCTCTCCCTGACGGCGGATAATCCCTTTGCCAATGGGTAATATTTCCAGTGGCTGAAGCTCTGCGCCTGTGCCCGCGCCGCGAGGATAGCGAACAGCAGCTGGACCGTCTTGATACTGGTAGCCGGTATGCAACATTTGTCGACACTCATTTTCATCACTTGGTGCCATAATTACCATATTGGGAATACAGCGCAGGAATGAAAGGTCGAAAGCACCCTGATGAGTCTGCCCATCCGCACCGACAATTCCACCCCGATCGATGGCAAAAAGGACAGGTAAGTTCTGGATAGCCACATCATGGATGAGTTGATCATAAGCACGTTGCAGGAAAGTCGAGTAAATCGCGACAACAGGCTTATATCCTCCAATTGCCAGACCTGCTGCAAATGTCACAGCATGTTGTTCAGCAATGGCAACATCAAAGTATTGCTCTGGATATTCACGGGAGAAACACACCATGCCCGAGCCTTCTCTCATAGCGGGCGTGATCGCCATAAGTTTTTTGTCAGTGGCAGCTTCTTCGCATAACCATTCACCAAAAATTTTCGAGAATGTCGGGCGGGTATCTGAGCTTTTTGGCAGAGAACCTGTTGAAGGATCAAATTTAGGAACCGCGTGCCAACTGATAGGATCTTTTTCCGCAGGAGCATATCCACGGCCTTTTTTGGTCATGATATGCAGAAATTGTGGCCCTTTCAGATCACGCATGTTTTTCAGTGTCTGAGTCAGTGCCAGTACGTCATGACCATCAACAGGGCCGATATAGTTAAACCCAAGCTCTTCGAATAGCGTTCCGGGAACAACCATACCTTTGAGGTGTTCTTCAGTTTTTTTCAGCAGTTCTTTGATAGGAGGCAGACCGGAAAAGACTTTTTTGCCGCTTTCGCGCAGAGTCGTATACAACTTACCGGAAAGAAGCTGTGCCAGATGGTTGTTCAGTGCACCAACGTTCTCAGATATCGACATTTCATTGTCATTAAGAATGACGAGCATATCGGGATCGATATCTCCTGCATGGTTCATGGCCTCAAAAGCCATACCTGCGGTAATGGCGCCATCACCAATCACACAAACTGTTTTGCGGCCTTTATCTTCATGTTTTGCCGCAATTGCCATACCTAAACCGGCGCTGATTGAGGTTGATGAGTGTCCGACACAAAGCGTGTCATATTCACTCTCATTCCGCCACGGGAAAGGATGGAGGCCATTTTTCTGGCGGATAGTGTTGATACGGTCACGGCGCCCGGTCAGAATTTTATGTGGATAAGCCTGATGACCGACATCCCAGACTAAATTGTCGAAGGGTGTCTTATATACATAATGGAGTGCGACGGTTAATTCGATAGTTCCAAGGCCGGAAGCGAAGTGGCCGCTGGAGCGACTGACACTGTTTAGCAAAAATTGGCGCAGTTCATCGCATAACTTTGGCAACGTGTCTTTAGGTAGCAGGCGAAGCTCTTCAGGGTTTTCCGCCAATGCCAATGTTGGATATTTCGCTATATCAATGCTCATGCTATGCCTGTTAAAATGCTATGCACGTTATATCCTTCGTCTTTCAAGTTGCCTCTTTGTTGGCTAAGCTCATTCGCCCCGGTCACCGTTTTTATAAACATACGGTTATCTATGCTCCCGTGTCTCATTCTCTTGCCGCCGTGATGGCACTCGAAATCCCTTGGATATATAAATTGAAGATTAAGAACCCTGATATTATTAGCATGTAATTGCGGGGGTTCTCCCAAGAAGGCCATATTTTATTTTGAATTTATTTAACTGATAGCTCATCAATTAGCGGTTTTCATGGCCTGAGTTTTTAGCTGTTTCTCTCAATGATGAAGCCCGCCAGCTGTTTTAGAGTCACAGTATTATAGAATTGTTTTTCCAGTTCTGTGAGAGCGGTAATAGCATCTTCATGCAGATCTTTGGCTTTTTTCTGAGCCTGCTCTAATCCCAGTAAGGCGGGATAGGTACTTTTACCAAGCTGCTGATCGTTCCCCTGACGTTTTCCGATAATTTCTGTATTGCCAATGACATCCAGAATATCATCATGAACCTGAAACGCGAGGCCGATAGCTTGGGCATACTGATCGAGTAAAGGTAATACTTCCCGGCCACGTGCACCAGCGCCATATGCGCCAAGCCTGACTGCACAACGAATTAGCGCACCCGTCTTGTGTTGGTGAATTTTTTCCAGAGCTGCCAGATCAATTTGTTTTCCTTCAGCTTGCAAATCCAGTGACTGCCCGCCGCACATACCAGCAATACCACTGGATATTGCTAATTCAGCAACCATCTCAAGGCGATCAGATAGTGCGATATTTGGCATGTCGTGTTTTGCCAGGATCTCAAATGCTAACGACTGCAAAGCATCTCCGGCCAGAATGGCATGATTTTCACCAAATTTTATATGGCAGGTAGGCTGACCACGGCGTAAATCATCGTTGTCCATTGCGGGTAAATCGTCGTGGATCAGAGAGTAGGCGTGAATGCACTCTATAGCGAGGGCTGGCGCATCAAGGCTCTCTTTGGGCAGTCCAAGCATTTCACCTACTGAGTAAACCAGAAATGGCCGCAGCCGTTTTCCACCCAATACAGCACCGTGCTGCATAGCAGTTGCTAATGGGCTACCTAAAAAGGGGAGCGAAGAAAATGTTGCCATCAACTTCTCATTGATATGTTGCTGGCAATTGCTTAATTGCTCTTCAAAAGGAGCCTTACATTGTTCAGACATAAAGTTACTCAGCATCAGGCGAAAATTCATCAAGCGGTGATTGTGCATCATTACTTAATAGAATTTGAACTCGTTGTTCCGCTTGTTGGAGGGTTTTTTGCCCTTGTCTTGCAAGTTGAATTCCGCGTTCAAATTCATTTAATGCATCCTCTAAAGGAAGCTCCCCTGATTCCAGCCGAATGACAATTTCTTCCAGCTCTTTCAGGGATGTTTCAAAAGTCGGTGCCTGCTCGGTTGCTGATGTTCGGTTTGCCTTAGACATAATGATTTAATAGTATGATTATTTAACGAGTTACAGTGAAGTAAATCCGTTACAGAATTGCAGAGTACCCTACTACACTGAAAGAAATAAATCATTCGTTACTACTGTTTTTTTACAGACAAACTGTTTTTTTACAGGAGATATAGTGAGATAGTGTTATACTCTGCGCCCTATCCAACTGACTATTTAAGAACCATCATTGATCCTGCTTGTGATAGTTCAATACTGAATGACTACTATATCTTACTATGAAGTTTATCATTAAATTATTCCCAGAAATTACGATCAAGAGCCAGAGTGTCCGCTTACGTTTTATTAAAATCCTTGCCAGCAATATCCGTAATGTACTGAAAACATTCGGAGAGGGAACTGCTGTTGTTCGCCATTGGGATAATATAGAAGTTCGAACTAAAAATGATAACCTCGGCGCAGAAATTTGTGATGCACTTACACGTATTCCGGGTATTCACCATATCCTGCAAGTAGAAGAGAGAGAGTTTCGTGACTTGCATCATATCTTTGAACAAACCTACGAAACATATGGGCATTTATTGCACGGAAAAACGTTTTGTGTCCGTGTAAAACGCCGGGGTAAACACAGTTTTACTTCCAATGAAGCTGAACGATATATTGGTGGCGGCCTGAATCAGCATATTGAATCTGCCAAAGTGAAGCTGACCCATCCAGATGTGACAGTTAATCTGGAAATTAATCAGGATACACTGGTTCTGGTTAAAGCTCGCCACCCGGGGATTGGCGGATTTCCAATCGGAACACAGGAAGACGTTCTTTCACTGATTTCAGGCGGCTTTGATTCCGGTGTTTCCAGCTATATGCTGATGCGCCGTGGCTGCCGTGTCCACTACTGCTTCTTTAATCTTGGTGGCTCTGCCCATGAAATTGGGGTGAAACAGGTCGCTCACTATCTGTGGAACCGATTTGGCAGTTCCCACAAAGTCCGTTTTGTTGCGGTCGATTTTGAACCGGTTGTCGCAGAAATACTGGAAAAAGTGGATGACGGTCAAATGGGGGTTGTGCTTAAGAGAATGATGGTCAGAGCCGCCTCTAAAATTGCGGAGCGCTATGGTGTTCAGGCAATTGTGACAGGAGAAGCGCTGGGGCAGGTCTCCAGTCAGACGTTGACTAACCTGAGACTGATTGATAATGCTTCAGATACCCTGATCCTTCGCCCTCTGATTTCTCATGATAAAGAGCACATTATCAAGCTGGCTCGCGAGATAGGCACAGAAGATTTTGCCCGTACTATGCCTGAGTTCTGTGGCGTGATCTCTAAAAGCCCGACAGTGAAAGCAGTCAAAGCCAAAATTGAAGCAGAAGAAGATAAGTTTAATTTCGATATTCTGGATCATGTGGTAAGTGAAGCTCAGAATCTTGATATCCGTCAGATAGCTGAGCAGGCTGGTGAGCAGGTTGTAGAAGTGGAAATGGTGACTGAATTTTCTTCTGATGATGTCTTACTGGATATCCGCTCACCGGATGAACAGGATGACCGTCCTCTGAAAATGGAAGGCATCGATATCCATTCACTGCCTTTCTATAAGCTGAGTGCCCAGTTTGGCGATTTGCCAAAAGAGAAAAACTACCTGCTGTATTGTGAGCGTGGAGTAATGAGCCGTTTACAGGCGCTTTACCTGCGTGAACAGGGTTTCCAGAATGTGAAGGTTTATCGCCCTTAATCTGAAAACAGATAAGCTGCTGGCATTATATATTGTTTCCAGCAGCTTATTATTAACAGAATAATTTATTAATAGAACAATTACTGTAGATTTTGGTAATTGTTGATACCCGGTGGCAAAACTAACTGAGCAGCAACTTCTGCGGCAGTATCTTTCCCTTTCAAAAGCTCAATCAGTTTTAAAGCGAAGTCAAAAACAGTCGCAGGCCCCTGACTGGTGAGTAAATTGACCCTCTCATCAAAATAGACCCGCCGATCTATCCATTTTTCTGGCGCGATTTTATCTTTCATGCTGGGGTATCCCGTCATATTACCAATCGGAAAAAGTTGGTGATGTTCCAGGACAATAGCCGGTGATGCACAAATTGCCGCGATGATTTTTCCCTGACTTTGTGCCGTGCGAATTTTTTCCACGACTAGCAGGCTATCACGAAAACATTCCGCTCCTTTTATGCCGCCCGGCAGGATAATGGCATCAAAATCTTCGTCAACAACTTCTACCAGAGGGACATCTGCAACAACCTTAACACCACGTGAGCAGGTTAATATCAGTGCACCATCTGTTGCTGTACTGGCGACGGTGACGCTAATACCGGCTCTGACCAGTAAATCAATAGTTGTGACAGCTTCGGTTTCTTCACTACCGTGAGCGAGACAAATGAGAGCTGAGGCGTTCATATTCCTCCTCCTGTCGTTTGATATAACGATAAATTTGTGCGTTTTCTGTCAGTATCAGCCCATGTACACGGGCCCGAGTTAGTAGAAAACCAGTAATGTAGTCGATTTCCGTACGTCGCTGTGAACGGATATCCTGCCGCATAGATGATGAGTTTTCTGATGTCCGCGTGATGATGTCCATAATGTAATCTATCAGTGTCTGCCTGGAGATCTGAATACCATCATGTTTCATCACTTTATGAACCTCATCACATAAAGCATGGACTTTAGCAATATGATTTAGTAACCCGCCATTTTTGCAATCGTAAAGTACGGTGAGTGGGTTGATAATGCAGTTCGCAGCAAGTTTTAGCCAGCTGATAGCATAAATATCGTTGCTCCAGATTACCTCTGGCAGAGCATCGTTCAGAATATTTGCTAATACACTGAATTTATTCGCATCAGGTATTGTAGAACCAATTTGGGTTATTCCCGGTGATTTATGATAAACAATTCCATTCTCCTGATAGGCTCCATGAGTTGTTACTCCGGATAAAATAGGATTAGGCAGCGGTAAAAGTTCTTCCTGCGTTCCCATTCCGTTATGTAGTAGCAGTATCGGGCAATCGGGGGAAAGTTTGGGGGAGAGATTATTAATAGCATCGGGAACCTGCCAGGCTTTCAGACAAACAAGCAGTAGCTCGCTTTCAGCAAGATGCTTTTCATTATTGGCAAGGACTTGCTGTTCAAATGTTCTATTTTGTAATGTATTAATACGAACAGCTAACGAAGGTTGTGGGACTTTTAGCCATGCCTGAACATGATGCTGTTGTTCAGACAAGGCGGCAAGCCATAATTTTCCTATGGCACCACAACCCAGAACAGTTATTTTCATTGTTCTTCCTTGAGAGATACTTTCAGCGGAAACGTTAAAATTATGCAAGTCTTGCATAAATCTCAAATTACCTAAGGTCGCGGAAATCAGAAAGATCACTTAGCCTGAGAAGTATAGATCTTTTGCCAATAATGGAAAGCGGTTATCATGCCGGATTATTGATTAGCTGGAGGTGACTGGTAATGCCATCATTTGATATTGTTTCAGAAGTTGATATGCAGGAAGTGCGCAATGCAGTAGAAAATGCGCAGAGAGAATTAACCAATCGCTGGGATTTCCGCAATGTCAATGCGAGTTTTGAATTAAACGAGAAGAACGAATCCGTTAAGATCGCGAGCGAATCTGACTTTCAGGTTAACCAACTTATCGATATTCTGCGTGAAAAATTTGCCAAACGAGGAATTGATGGCTCGGTGCTGAATGTTCCTGAAAATATGGTTCATAGTGGTAAAACCTATAGTGTGGAAGCAACCATGCTACAGGGTATTGATACACCGCTAGCGAAGAAAATCGTTAAGCTGATTAAAGACAGTAAGCTGAAAGTTCAGGCCCAAATTCAGGGTGAACAAGTACGAGTTACTGGTAAAGCCCGTGATGATCTGCAAAGTGTGATTACATTAGTTCGCGGTGCAGAGTTGGGTCAGCCTTTTCAGTTTACTAACTTCAGAGATTAACCGTAATATAAGCGGATTATTCTTTTTGGCCTGAGCCAAATATTTAAGGGAAGCCCGTAATTATTTATTACTGTTGCTTCCCTTAATTCTGTACAGATATCGGCTATCCTGAACTTTATTATGAATGGGCAATTACAATCTGTTCTAATTGTTCACGGTTAGTCTGCTTAGTATCTACCTTTATATATGCGCTGAGTTCCTCTGGCACAATCACGACATCTTTCACACCCACCTGAGATCGTATTTCCTTTTCCAGAGCTTCAGGATCACTTAATTGAGCAGGCAAAACTAGCCTGATGCTACTGACATAAGGTGGCTGACGCATGGTAAGGCTGAGAATAAACCAGAATAGAGTAAGAATGATTCCAGCCATAAAGACTAAGGATGCACCTTGTATTTCGTATAGCATACCGCCAAGACTTCCGCCTAACGCCACGCCGATAAACTGGCTGGTGGAATAAATCCCCATCGCTGTACCTTTATACCCTGCCGGCGCTTCTTTACTAATTAATGAAGGTAAAATGGCTTCCATGATATTAAATGCAAGGAAGAAAATCTGAATACCGGCAAATATTCCCCAAAGATGTGAGCCTAAAGACCACAATACAAACTCAGCGATAAATAACATGCCGATGCAAAGCAGGAAAACCTGTTTCATTCGGCGTTTTGTTTCTGCATAAATAATGAATGGTAAAACAGCAACGAAGGAAATAAGCGTAGTAATTAAATAAACTTTCCAGTGTTGCTGGGGAGGAAAACCGACTTTTTCCATAATAAGGGGTAGGGCAACAAAACTCGACATCAATAATGTATGCAGGCTAAGTATACCAAAATTGAGTTTTAGTAGCTGGGGATCAGAAAGTACACGTCGGAAGCTGCCACGAACAATACCGGATTCCCGATTTAATAAGTGTTTATGTGTCGATGGTACTGCGAATAATGTTATTAAGATACCGCAACTGGCAAGGATTGCTATTGTACCAAATAAACCATTTAATCCAATCTGGTGAGTAACAATAGGACCGACGACAATGGCAAAGGCAAATGTGATACCAAAACTGATCCCAATAAACGCCATAGCTTTTGTGCGGTTTTGCTCACGGGTCAGATCCGATAGTAATGCCATAATCGCCGCAGAAATTGCTCCTGTACCTTGCAAAGCTCTTCCGACAATAACACCCCAGATGGAGTCACTAAAGGCGGCAATAATACTGCCTAAGACAAAAATAAGCAGTCCAATGATGATTAAAGGTTTTCTGCCAATTTTATCTGAAAGTAGTCCAAATGGGATTTGAAATATAGCCTGTGTTAAACCGTAGATGCCAATTGCAATGCCGATTAAAGCTTCGGAGGCGCCCCGTAACTCTAAACCGTAAGTTGTCAGGACTGGTAACACCATGAACATGCCTAACATGCGTAGAGAAAAAACGGAACCTAAACCCCATGTTGCTCTGAGTTCAAGGGGAGTCATTTTATTATCGTTCATGGGTACCTCATACCTTCAAAAATTCGATATGACATTTTAGCTAGACAGGAGTAAAGCAATGTTTGCAAGAGAAAAGGAAAGAAAAATGGCAGGTTTTCCCTGCCATTTGAATACTACCGGATGTAAGTTAGCGCTATTTCTGGAGATGCCGCAGAATCCACAGACATCATAATACTCAAAGACATGATGGCGACAATAGAGAATATAAATAACTTACGAGCCCAAGCTCGATCATTTGTGGTTTTATAACCGGATAAAGCCATCCCCAGCCACCAGATACTTACTACTGCAGCAACGATGAGGTATTTATAACCTGCATAGCCACTGATTGTCAGCATCAGCGTAGCAACCATAAATGCCAGGATATAGAGGGTAATGTGGTTTTTTGCCACAGAGATACCCTTAATAACAGGCAAAACTGGAATATTGGCGGCCTGATAATCTTTGAACCGAAAAATAGCAATGGCGTAAGAGTGGGGCATTTGCCATAAGCTGAAAATCAGCAATAGAATCAACGCACCCATGTCAAACTGCCCTGTTACGGCACAATAACCAATAACAGGAGGTGCTGCACCTGACAAGCTACCTACCAGCGTGCCATAAATAGACTTCCTTTTCATGTAGAGGCTATAAACCCCTACATAAATGACAAACCCGATGAGAGCTAACAGCATTGCTAAGGCATTGGCTGCTACATAGAGCAGCACCATGCCAGCAATACCTAACACTGAGGCGTAAATCAGGCTGATTTTCGGATTGATAAGCCCTTTAACAAGGACCCTTTCTTTTGTTCTTTCCATGATCCTGTCAATATCGCGGTCAATATAGTTGTTAAATACACAACCTGACGCTACTACCAACGATACTCCGACCATTGTTGCAAAGAACAAGGGGTAATCTATTACGCCCTTGGAAGCGAGTAGAAAACCACCAATCACAGAAATTAGATTTCCGAAAATAATTCCTGGTTTGGTCACTTGTAGGTATTGCTTAATCATTCAAATCAACTCTTAATCAACCATCATATTGATATTCAGGTTGTACATAATCCACAGTGAGCCAACGACAACGATGGCAATAACCAACAATGTGAATATTAAAGCAACAAGGTTCCAGCGTTCTTCAGATGATGTATTCATATGCAGGAAGCAGATGAAATGCACAAAAATCTGAATAACAGCCATGACAACCACGGTGACGAGGATTGTACTGTGTGAAGCAGTACCATCCATTACCATCCAGAATGGGATCACGGTCAATATGACTGACAGGATAAAGCCAATCATATAAGTTTTGAAGCTACCGTGGCTGGCGCCGGTATGAGAAGTATTTGGATGACTCATCACATAGCTCCCATCAGATAAACGACAGTAAATACACAGATCCAGACAACGTCAAGGAAGTGCCAGAACAGGCTCAGGCAGTTCAGGCGAGTCTGGTTCACGTCAGTCAGACCACGGCGTGCAACCTGAACCATCAGAACAATAATCCAGATCAGACCAAAGGTAACGTGCAGACCGTGAGTCGCAACCAGTGCGAAGAAGGATGACAGGAATGCACTGCGGTCAGGACCAAAACCTTCTGAGATCAGTTTATGGAATTCGTAAACTTCCATTGAAACGAAGCCCAGACCCAACAGGAAGGTAACGAACAGCCACAGGTTTACCTGACCAGCTTTACCTTTGTTCATGCCCAGCATGGCGAAACCGTAAGTGATACTACTGAACAACAGCAGGAAGGTTTCTACCAGCACAAATGGCAGTTCAAAAATTTCTTTACCTGACGGGCCGCCTGCTGTGCCGTTAGCAAGTACAACATAAGTTGCAAACAGGCTTGCAAACAGAACCAAGTCACTCATCAGGTAGATCCAGAAACCAAATACTTTGTTGGCTCCTGTATCGTGGTGCCCATGAGCGTCATGGGCGGCTGTGTTATTAAGGGTTTGAGTCGACATTATTTCGCACCTGCCTTTCTCAGTTCTTCGTAACGCTGATCTTCAATTTTTTCGACTTCAGCTACAGGAACGTAGTAATCAACGTCTTCGTCAAAGCTTTTCACGATGCAGCTGATGACAATACCTGCGAAACTTGCAATAGCCATCCACCAGATATGCCAGATAAACGCAAAGCCCAGCACCAGACAGAATGCACTGATAATCACGCCAGCACCTGTGTTTTTAGGCATATGAATTTCTTCATATTTAGCAGGGCGCTTATATTCAGTACCTTTTTCTTTCATATCCCACCACGCATCACGAGTCTGGATGTGTGGAACTTCCGCAAAGTTATAGAACGGAGGTGGAGATGAAGTTGACCATTCCAGAGTACGGGCACCCCATGGGTCACCAGTCAGATCACGGTTCTGTTCACGATCACGGATACTGACGTAGAACTGGATAACCTGACACAGAATACCAAGAGCAATCAGGACAACACCACCTGCTGCAACAACCAGCAAAGGATGGAATTCTGGGTTGATATCCTGGCTCAGACGACGGGTCATACCCATGAAGCCCAGCGCATACAGAGGCATAAAGGCAACGAAGAAGCCAGTGATCCAGAACCAGAATGCACGCACGCCCCATTTTTCATTTAGGGTGAAACCGAATGCTTTCGGGAACCAGTAAGTAGTACCAGCGAAACAGCCGAATACAACACCACCGATGATAACGTTATGGAAGTGCGCAATCAGGAACAGACTGTTATGCAGTACGAAGTTTGCACCCGGAACAGCTAACAGAACACCTGTCATACCACCAATGGAGAAGGTGACCAGGAAGCCAACAGTCCACAGCATCGGGGTTTTGAATTCGATGCGACCACGGTACATCGTGAACAGCCAGTTGAAGATCTTAACCCCGGTCGGGATAGAGATAATCATCGTGGCAATACCGAAGAAGGCGTTAACGTTCGCGCCGGAACCCATGGTAAAGAAGTGGTGCAACCATACGATGAACGACAGAATGGTAATAACAATTGTCGCCCATACCAGAGAGGTGTAACCAAACAGACGTTTTTTCGAGAAGGTTGCCGTAACTTCAGAGAAGATACCAAAGACAGGCAGAACCAGAATATAAACTTCAGGATGACCCCATGCCCAGATCAGGTTGATGTACATCATCATGTTGCCGCCCATATCGTTGGTAAAGAAATGGGTGCCCAGATAACGATCTAGGGTTAACAATGCGATTGTCACTGTCAGAATAGGGAATGCTGCAATAATCAGTACGTTGGTACACAGTGAAGCCCAAGTGAAAACAGGCAGTTTCATCATGGACATACCTGGCGCACGCATACGCAGGATGGTCACGAAGAAGTTAACACCTGTCAGCAACGTACCTACACCGGAGAGCTGAAGACTCCATATCCAGTAATCAACACCAACTCCCGGGTTGTATTCCAGACCGGATAGAGGTGGGTAGGCCAGCCAGCCAGTTTGTGCGAATTCGCCGACCCCCAGAGAGAGGTTGATCAGAACGACACCCACGACAAACAACCAGAAGCTCAGGGAGTTCAGGAATGGGAATGCGACGTCACGTGCCCCGATTTGTAGAGGAACCACGATATTCATCAGACCAACAACGAAAGGCATCGCCATGAAGAAAATCATGATTACGCCGTGCGCGGTAAAGATCTGATCATAATGGTGCGGGGGCAGGAAACCTGCTTCACCAGCGGAAGCCAGGGCTTGCTGTCCACGCATCATGATGGCGTCAGCAAAACCACGCAGCATCATTACCATGGCAACAACGATATACATGACACCGATTTTTTTATGGTCGACACTTGTCAACCATTCGCTCCAGAGCCATTTCCATTTGCCGAAATAAGTTATGGAACCAACTACTGCCAGTCCCCCGAGAAGGATCCCCAATAAAGTAACCACAATAATGGGTTCATGTAATGGGATCGCATCAAGTGTTAATTTTCCCCACATGTCTTTATTCCTCAACACCTGCATGAGCCGGTTGACTCATATTCATATTATGACCCGCAGCTTCACCATGTTCTGCTTTGTCATGGCCTGTTTTGCCGTGAGACATACCAAACATACCACCATGACCCATATCACCCATAAACTTGGCGATAGTTTCCTGGAACAGTTTTGGTTTCACGCTTGAGAAGTATTCAACTGGGTTGTTCTGGCTAGGTTTTGCCAATGCATTGAATGCCTGCACTGTGTCCAGAGTTTTAGGTGACGCTTTAACTTTTTGTACCCACTCTTCAAAACCAGCACGATCTTCAGTTGCAGTTGCGGTGAATTTCATGCCAGAGAAGCCATGTCCACTGTAACTGGCTGAGAAGCCATCGTATTTGCCTGCTGAGTTAGCAATCAAGTGCAGTTTTGTCTGCATACCTGCCATTGCATAAATCTGACCGCCTAACTGTGGAATGAAGAAAGAGTTCATCACAGAGTCAGAGGTGATTTTGAAGTTAATTGGCACATCTTTAGGGAATACAATTTCATTTACGGTTGCAATACCCTGCTCCGGATAGATAAACAGCCATTTCCAGTCGAGGGAAATAACTTCAATCGTTACCGGCTTCACATCACTGTCCAGTGGCTTATATGGATCGAGCTCATGAGTCGTTTTCCATGTAATCGTGGCCAATACGATGATAATCAGGATAGGCACGGTCCAGACAACAAGCTCAATTTTATTTGAGTGTGCCCAGTTTGGACGATAGGTTGCAGATTTGTTGGCTTCCCGGTAACGTAAAGCAAAGACGATTGCCATTACGATAGCCGGGATAACAACGATCAGCATCAGGCCAAACGCTGTCAGTATCAGCGTTTTTTGCTCAACGCCGATCGCCCCTTTGGGATTCATCAATACCATATCACAACCACTTAGCATTAAAGTGGCTGCGAGTAGTGACGATAACCCAATAGTTTTTTTGTATTTCATAAGTCTCATTAGAGCGACCCCAGATAACAAAAGCTTTATTGTCGTTTCATCAGTGCGGGCATTCTACGGTAAGGTTACCGGAGTGTAAACAATTGTAATAGAAGCAGGATGGCTTGTAGGCTTTTTATGCTAGAGGGATCACATGCAATATGAGATTTAACAAAAAGTTAACTTCGGGTGGTTATTGTATCCAATAAATCAAAATAGGCAATATTTTTTATATAACTATCTATTTTTAAATAAAGTTTTCTTAATGAAAATTACAGGTAACGTTTTTAAACAGACAAAGTTTCAGTAAATAAATCATGACTTTTAATCTTGGTGAACAGTTTTGAACTGTTCACCAGTTAAACTAATTATCAGAAGTTATATTTTACACTGTAAACAATACCATCCTGAAGGAAATCTTCCCCTAATTTATTGTCAGCATAACGGTATTGAATTCCGGCAGTAAAAGAATGGTGTGGATTCCACCATAACCCTACTGCGCCGTTGACTCCGTCAGGGCCACCGTTGCCGTAACGCTTATTGCGGTTTAATTCAATTTCATTCCAGTTTGTGACGCTGAATTTTTGTTCCCACAGGTTGAAATCGTATCCGGCAACCCAGCCTACAACATAACCGTTGTTTCCTGAGTAGAATTTGTTGTCGGTATAATTTAAAGCGACGAACGGTTTGAACCACAGACCTGCGAAGGTTGTATTATAACCTAATCCATAGAGTGTATTGACTTCATGGAAGTTTCCGCCATTTCCGGGAAGAGAGTAGCTTCCGTAAACATGTCCGTAAAGATTGAAACCTGTCTCTCCCAGATAATAACGACCTGTTGTTTTGAAAGCGTAGCGTAGATTATCACCGGGTTGTGCAGTCTTGCTGTTAAATGGATTTTCTAAATCAAAGAAACCATACAGCTCTCCCCAGCTGAAGCCTGCTCCACCTTCTAGTTCCATATAAGCGAAATCATCTTTGTGAGAAGACTGCCCGGTTTTGTGTGTTGTGTGTTTGCTCCAGTCAAGGTAGTTCATGCTGACATTGGCAAACCCCCACTGGTATTCCGCGCTGGCTGAAGCAGAAACCAAGGCGGCAGCAACTGCTGTGAGTGTCAAAATATGTCTTTTCATAAATTCCCTTTATATGGCTTTAGATAAATAAAGATATTTTGGATAGTTCGAAACAAAATAAATGTGAACGTGAGAATAATAATATTTATTAGTACAAATATAAATGTTCCCCCTCTAGAAAAGATGTTTCTTGGGTCACATAATTTTAGTTTTTTACTATTATTGTGATAATAATCACTAAATAAGAGCAACAAAAGACTGAACTTTGTCAGCCTTTTGTTGTAGCGGTGAGAATTTTAAGCAAATTTGCTTTTTTTCAATGCGATGTAGTCCAGAATACCACCTAGCAGTAATCCTATGACACCAATGACAACGCTCCAGGACAACATAGGGTATATAAAGTCACTTATGTTATTAAAAATCTCGATATATTTTGGAGAGATGAAAAGCACCAAAGTGACAATATGTGTTATTACAAACACCAGGCTATTTATAATCAGCCAGGCAACAAAAATAAGTGCAGCCAGAGTCATCGTCAGGAAGGCCAGCCGATAATAGCGGCTGAATAGTGTCCGGGGAATAAAACTATCCGTTTTTTGGGTATAAGCTAGTGTACTACGACAAACCAGCAGTAGAGCCAGGCCCGGAAATCCAAGCACAATGGAAAACAGATAAAACATTGGCCAGCCATGAGCCTCAGCAAACCAGCCTGCAACCGGGCCAACATACACTCGTCCTACCGCGGCCAACGCTGAAAGAAGAGCAAATTGTGTCGCTGAAAAAGACTTATTGCAAAGTGTCATGAGTAGGGCAACAAATGCTGCTGTGCCCATACCACCACAGATATTCTCCAGAAATATAGCACCCCCCATGACATAAATATCTTTGGGGGTGACGGCAAGTATCCAATAACCGAAATTTGAAATGGTTTGCAGGATCCCGAAGATCATCAATGCACGGAACAGACTCCACTTTTGCATTAAATAACCACCATATAGTGCTCCTATAATGGTAGCGGCCAGCCCAAGGGTTTTATTGATCATACCAACTTCGGCTGGATTAAAACCAACTCCTCGGATAAGAAAAGGTGTGCTGAGGGAGAGGGCGAAAGCATCAGCCAATTTATACATAACAATTAGTAGAAGAATAAGCCAGGCATTATTTCGACTAAAAAAATCAAATAAAGGTTCTACGACGGCTTGATGTAACGTTTTTGGTGGTGCTGTATCTATTTGGGGTTCTTTAGCCGTAAGAGTAGCATAAACACCAATCAGCATCAGACCGGCCATAAGCCAGTACATACTATTCCAGCCAATATAAGTTGTTACCCATAGGGCTAAACCGCCGGAAACCAGCATTGCCAACCTGTAGCCCAATACAGAAATCGCAGCTCCGGCACCGCGCTCTTCCTGTTGAAGCAGGTCGGTTTTATAGGCGTCGAAAATAATATCTTGAGAAGCAGAAAAGAAGGCGACAGCAACTGCTAATGCGGCTAACCACCATAAATGTTGTGAGGGATTCAGAAATCCCATCCCTGCTATGCTGATAATAAGAAAAAGCTGGGTAACAAGCATCCATCCACGTCGCCGTCCCAGAAATGAAGGAGAATAGCGATCCATGGCAGGTGCCCAGAGAAATTTAAAGACGTAGGCCTGACCAACTAAAGTGAAAAAGCCGATAGTTTTAATATCAACATCTTCCACTGTCATCCATGCCTGTAATGTTCCTGCTGTAAGAGCAAGAGGAAGGCCTGATGCGAAACCCAGTAAAAGAAGAATGCGATAGTTACGTATTGCTGATAAGTTAAGAGCATGATTTGCCATAAGCCCCTCCAATACTTTCTGCCTATAGTCTACCGAAAGTCACTTCAATAGAATCAGGCAGAAAGCATATTCATATTCTGTTAGCGAACGTTTTGTTTGATGAAGGTGCTGATTGACGAATCTTGGGCCATATCTGCGATAACATCCGATAATACAGTATTAACAGCATCAGCAATTTTTGCGTTAGTTGCACTTAATGGAGCCTGAACATTATAGCTGGTGCGATAGTTCTTGATTTGTTTACTGCCATCCTGAGCATAAACAATCACTGAAATTTCTGCTTTTGCTGAAATATCGTGACGTAAACTGCCTTCTTTAACATTGGCATAAAGCTGATTGACAACAACTTGCAAGTTGGCATTAGCCGGAGAGCCAATCATATAACCACGAGCGACCATTTGCTTTTCCAGTGCTTCTTGCAGTAAAAAGCGTAAATCGCGTGAAGGTAGCAGCGTGACTAATTTTGCATCCCGGTTTACTTGAGCCAGGGCTTGAGATTGCCGCTGGTCGACCCCACTAATACTGATTGTGATAGCTTTCATCGTCGGGTCTGCTGATGGCAGGGCGATTTTAGGCTGAATAGCGAGTGTATTGCTGGGAGTTGCACAGCCAGTCAGATTGGCTAAAAAGAGCAGTGCGGTAAGTGGAATAAGTATTTTCTTTAGCATGTAAATGGTCTCATTCTGGATACGGATACCCGGTATAGTAATACAGGTAGTACAAACCGTTGCAATCATAACACTGCGATAGGTAGTGGCATATCCCTAATGCTTACTAATTGAAAGATATAGGGAAATAAACAAAATGTATTTGGTTTAAGATAATTAGATGTTTGAATCCTATAAATCGCGGGAAATAAACTAAAATCAATATATGGTTGATTAATAACCTTTGGTGACTAAGGAGAATGAGATGGTTCGTCAGGAAATAGAAACAAAGTTACGGGCGGCATTTAAGCCTTCTCATCTGGAAGTTATTGATGAAAGTTATCGTCATAATGTACCAGCCGGTTCTGAAAGCCATTTTAAAATAATTGTAATCAGTAATGCATTTATTGATCAGAGGATGCTTAACCGTCATCGCTCAGTATACAGCACCCTGGTTAATGAAATGGCTGGAGGAGTACATGCTCTGGCACTTCACACATATACAGAAAAAGAGTGGATGGAATTGGAAGATACTGTTCTGAACTCGCCAGCATGCCGGGGAGGAACGGCGACGACTTCATGATTTTACAGAGTAGAGAGCTTGTACTTACTTTTTAATTAATTTGGTTTTCACGTTAAACTACAGCCTTCGGGCTGTATTTTTGTTTATACCCGTCATTTTAAGTTATAGCGTTGCTGGTTATGCATGCCCACCCGGTTACATCATGCATTATGTAACCAAGGAAATTTTCTTGCCATCGCGCTCTATCTTGAAGTTTATAGGGATATTCATACCGAATAACCAATGACATGATGTGGTTATTGAGCAATGCTTATCACATAAGTCAACGAATATTGCACGCTTTTGCCAGCAATTCTCGACTCATACTGTCTGCATCGCTATAATGCTGCGTCTAAATTTTTACAATAGTTTCGGGGCGCTTCTGATCACAGGGATTCTCGGTTTTTTAAATGCGACCACCCCGGTTCTTGAAGAGTGCTGCAATTTGCCCGTATCAGGCGTTGTACCATTCTGAAGTTGACCGAGCACTATGATTTTTTTGAGGTAACAAGATGCAAGTTTCTGTTGAAACAACTCAAGGCCTAGGGCGTCGTGTGTCAATCACCGTTCCTGCTGCCGACATTGAAAAAGCAGTTAGCAGTGAGCTGGTTAATGTAGCGAAAAAAGTACGTATTGACGGTTTCCGTAAAGGTAAAGTACCTATGAAAATCGTTCAGCAGCGTTATGGCGCCTCTGTCCTGCAGGATGTACTGGGTGATCTGATGCAGCGTAATTTCATCAATGCGATCATTGAGAATAAAATTAATCCGGCTGGTGCACCAAGCTACAAACCAGAACAGTTTAAAGATGGTGAAGACTTCATTTACGCAGTTGAATTCGAAGTATACCCAGAAATCGAACTGAAAGGTCTGGAAGAAATCGAAGTTGAAAAACCAGTTGTTGAAGTGAAAGATGCAGACGTTGACACTATGCTGGACACTCTGCGTAAACAACAGGCTGACTGGAAAGAAACCGATGAAGCAGCAGCTGCAGAAGATCGCGTAACTGTCGATTTCAATGGCTCTGTGGACGGGGAAGAGTTCGAAGGCGGTAAAGCAACAGACTTCGTTCTGGCAATGGGCCAAGGCCGCATGATCCCAGGTTTCGAAGAAGGTGTTGTTGGCCACAAAGCGGGCGACGAATTCACTATCGATGTGACTTTCCCTGAAGATTATCATGCTGAAAACCTGAAAGGTAAAGCGGCTAAGTTCGCAATTAACCTGAAGAAAGTTGAACAGCGTGAACTGCCAGAACTGACTGAAGAGTTTATCAAGCGTTTTGGTATTACCGAAGCGACAGTTGACGGTCTGCGTGCAGAAGTTCGTAAAAACATGGAACGTGAACTGAAAAATGCAGTACGTAACCGCATTAAAACTCAGGTTCTGGATGGTCTGGTTAAGGCTAACGAAATCGACGTTCCTGCTGCAGCTATTGATGGCGAAGTTGATGTACTGCGTCGTCAGGCGGCACAGCGTTTCGGTGGTAATGAAGCGCAGGCTCTGGAACTGCCTCGTGAGCTGTTCGAAGAGCAGGCAAAACGCCGTGTAGTTGTTGGTCTGCTGTTAGGTGAAGTTATCAGCAGCAATGAGCTGAAAGTTGATGATGAGCGTGTTAATGCGCTGATCGAAGAAATGGCTTCTGCATATGAAGATCCAAAAGAAGTCGTTGAATACTACAGCAAAAACAAAGAAATGATGAACAACATCCGCAACGTTGCTCTGGAAGAGCAAGCTGTTGAATTGGTTCTGAGCAAAGCAAAAGTTTCTGAAAAAGAAACTGGCTTTAATGATCTGATGAATCAGAATCAAATGGCATAAGTTTCATTTATTGATTACCTGAGATGATGAATTCTTCTCTCAGTAATGCAAACCCGCAGGCGTAGCTTGCGGGTTTTTTTTATTGTCCTTGAAAAAAACAGATTTAACCTCATATCCTTTCTTACTATTATGTAATGGCTTACTACTTTTTATAGAGGGAAGCCCTCTGTTAGTTAACTTTGGATCATGGTCATCATCGCTTATCTCAAGTAGAATCAGTTATGAATGGCACCAGCGTGAGTTCTATTAGGAGACGGAAATGTCATACAGTGGCAAGCAAGATCAATATGCACCTAACATGTCTTTGGTGCCGATGGTGGTTGAACAGACAGCACGTGGGGAACGTGCATTTGATATTTATTCCCGCTTATTAAAAGATCGAATTATTTTTCTGACTGGTCAGGTAGAAGACCATATGGCGAACTTAATTGTCGCTCAGATGCTCTTCCTGGAAGCAGAAAACCCAGAAAAAGACATTCACTTATATATCAACTCACCGGGTGGGGTTATCACAGCTGGTATGTCTATTTATGACACCATGCAATTTATTAAGCCAGATGTGAGTACTATTTGTATGGGGCAAGCCTGCTCAATGGGTGCGTTCCTGTTAACTGCTGGTGCTAAAGGGAAACGTTTCTGTTTGCCAAATTCCAGAGTGATGATCCATCAGCCATTAGGTGGGTTTCAGGGGCAGGCAACAGATATTGAAATCCATGCGCAGGAAATACTCAAAGTTAAAGCACGTATGAATGAGTTGATGGCAAAACATACGGGGCAATCGCTTGAGAAGATAGTCGAAGATACAGAACGTGATCGTTTCTTATCAGCCGGGGAAGCCGTAGAATACGGATTGGTTGATAGCATATTCACCCAGCGCAACTAATTTATTGATAATTAATTTATTACTCCAACACTATAATTTAAAGGTGAATTTTTGTACAATCACCTGATTATGCAGAGTAATGACAGCGTTTTTTCTGTTATGCCAGATAGACTGGGATAACAGCTCATAAAGTGAGGTTGACTGATGACAGATAAGCGCAAAGACGGTTCAGGAAAGCTGCTGTATTGCTCTTTCTGCGGGAAAAGCCAACATGAAGTCCGGAAATTAATAGCTGGCCCGTCAGTGTATATCTGCGATGAATGTGTCGATTTATGTAATGATATCATTCGCGAAGAAATTAAAGAGCTAGTACCACATCGTGAGCGTAGTACATTGCCTACCCCTCATGAAATTCGCCAACATCTGGATGATTATGTCATCGGTCAGGAAATGGCGAAAAAAGTACTAGCGGTAGCCGTTTATAACCATTATAAGCGCCTGCGTAATGGGGATACTAATAACGGTGTGGAATTAGGCAAAAGTAACATTCTGCTAATCGGGCCAACCGGTAGCGGTAAAACTTTGCTGGCAGAAACACTTGCCCGTTATTTAGATGTACCATTTACCATGGCTGATGCTACGACCCTGACTGAAGCAGGTTATGTTGGGGAAGACGTAGAAAACATTATTCAAAAGCTTTTGCAAAAATGTGACTACGATGTACAAAAAGCGCAGCGTGGTATCGTTTATATTGATGAAATAGATAAAATCTCCCGCAAATCTGATAATCCTTCAATAACACGTGATGTGTCAGGTGAAGGCGTTCAGCAGGCACTGTTGAAATTGATTGAAGGCACAGTAGCAGCTGTTCCTCCTCAGGGTGGTCGTAAGCATCCACAGCAAGAGTTCCTTCAGGTTGATACATCTAAAATTCTGTTCATCTGTGGCGGCGCATTTGCCGGGTTGAGCAAGGTTGTTAGCCAGCGTTTGAATGTCAGCTCCGGAATAGGTTTTAGTGCTACAGTTAAAGGTGAATCAGAGAAAGCAACTGAAGGTGACTTGCTTGCTCAGGTTGAACCGGAAGATTTAATCAAATTCGGCTTGATTCCTGAGTTCATTGGCCGTCTGCCGGTTGTGGCAACGCTGGGTGAACTTAATGAAGAAGCTTTAATCCAGATTCTGCAAGAGCCAAAAAACGCGTTGACAAAACAGTATCAGGCTTTATTTAATCTGGAAGGCGTTGAGCTGGAGTTCAGAAAAGAAGCTCTGACAGCGATTGCTAAAAAAGCAATGGTGCGTAAAACGGGTGCTCGTGGTCTTCGCTCAATTGTGGAAGGTGTTTTATTGGACACAATGTACGATCTCCCATCAATGGAACATGTAGAAAAAGTTGTCGTTGATGAGACGGTTGTTGAAGATAAATCCGCACCATTATTGATATATAGCAAACCGGATGCTCAAGTTTCTGGTGAGTGATGAAAATAGGGTAAGAAGTACCGGCCATCAATTCGCATTGAAAAAATAAAATGAGGGATTCTCCCTCATTTTGCTTTTTGCAGACTCAGGCTATTGAATGTCGGATTCCTGTCCCCATATATTTTATATTCTTTGAAGTGAAACTCGTGAAAACCGTGTTTCACGAGATTCCTAAAAACTGGCGAAAGCTAAACGAAGAGAGAGCTCTATGAATCCTGAGCGTTCCGAACGCATAGAAATCCCTGTATTGCCTTTGCGCGATGTAGTGGTTTACCCACATATGGTGATCCCTCTGTTTGTTGGGCGAGAGAAGTCGATTCATTGTCTGGAAGCAGCAATGGATCATGACAAACAGGTCATGTTGGTAGCGCAGAAAGAAGCATCCACTGATGAACCGGGAGTCAATGATCTATTCTCCGTAGGTACAGTGGCTTCTGTTCTACAGATGCTGAAATTACCAGATGGCACAGTGAAGGTTCTGGTTGAAGGCTTGCAGCGTGCCCGTATTACGACACTGACAGATAACGGTGAATACTTTTATGCGCAGGTTGAATATCAGGACTCCCCGATCGTTGATGAGCGCGAGCAGGAAGTTCTGGTAAGAACCGCGATTAATCAGTTTGAAGGCTATATCAAACTGAATAAAAAAATCCCGCCGGAAGTGCTGACATCACTACACAGTATTGAGGATGCCGCAAAACTGGCTGATACCATTGCTGCTCATATGCCATTAAAAATCAATGACAAACAGGCTGTTTTAGAAATGTCTGATGTTGTTGAGCGCATTGAATATCTGATTGCAATGATGGAATCAGAAATCGATCTGCTACAGGTAGAAAAACGAATTCGTAATCGCGTTAAAAAACAGATGGAAAAAAGCCAGCGCGAATACTACCTGAATGAGCAAATGAAGGCGATTCAGAAAGAATTAGGTGAGATGGATGATGCGCCTGACGAATATGAGACGCTGAAACGTAAGATCGAAAATGCCAAGATGCCTAAAGAGGCACGGGAAAAAGCAGAAGCTGAGCTGCAAAAATTAAAAATGATGTCCCCAATGTCAGCGGAAGCGACGGTTGTGCGCAGCTACATTGACTGGATGGTGCAGGTTCCATGGAACGCACGCAGCAAAGTGAAAAAAGATTTGGTAAAAGCTCAGGAAATACTGGATACCGATCACTACGGTCTGGAACGAGTCAAAGAGCGTATCCTTGAGTATCTGGCAGTACAAAGTCGAGTCAGTAAAATCAAGGGACCAATACTTTGTCTGGTTGGGCCTCCGGGTGTGGGTAAAACCTCACTGGGGCGTTCCATTGCTCGTGCAACTGGCCGTAAATACGTCCGCATGGCACTGGGTGGAGTACGTGATGAAGCAGAAATACGTGGTCATCGTCGTACTTACATCGGATCAATGCCGGGTAAGTTAATCCAGAAAATGTCTAAAATCGGGGTTAAAAACCCACTGTTCCTGTTAGATGAAATTGACAAAATGTCGTCTGACATGCGCGGTGATCCAGCATCGGCTTTGCTGGAGGTTCTTGATCCTGAACAGAACGTGACATTTAACGATCATTATCTTGAAGTGGATTATGATCTGTCTGATGTGATGTTTGTGGCGACATCCAATTCCATGAATATTCCGGCACCTTTGCTGGATCGTATGGAAGTGATCCGCTTGTCAGGTTATACCGAAGACGAAAAATTGAATATTGCCAAGCGCCATCTGTTACCTAAACAGATTGAACGCAATGCATTGAAAAAAAGTGAACTGACCATCGATGATGGTGCGATTCTCGGCATTATCCGTTATTACACCCGTGAAGCCGGTGTGCGTAGTCTGGAACGTGAAATTTCCAAACTGTGTCGTAAGGCGGTTAAAGCATTGTTGATGGATAAAGCGCTTAAGCATATCGAGATCAATGCTGAAAACCTGAAAAATTATCTGGGTGTTCAGAAAGTGGATTATGGTCGTGCTGACACCGAAAACCGTGTTGGTCAGGTAACAGGGCTTGCATGGACTGAAGTTGGTGGCGATCTACTGACCGTCGAAACAGCCAGTGTTCCGGGTAAAGGCAAATTGACTTACACCGGTTCATTGGGAGAAGTCATGCAGGAATCCATTCAGGCTGCATTGACTGTAGTCCGGGCTCGCGCGGATAAGCTGGGCATCAGTTCTGATTTCCACGAAAAGCGCGATATTCACGTTCATGTGCCTGAGGGCGCAACACCTAAAGATGGCCCGAGTGCAGGTATCGCAATGTGTACGGCGTTGGTTTCCTGCCTGACTGGTAATCCGGTTAATGCTAATGTGGCGATGACTGGTGAAATTACTCTGCGTGGGCTTGTTCTGCCTATTGGTGGTTTGAAAGAAAAATTGCTGGCAGCTCATCGTGGTGGAATTAAAACGGTTATTATCCCTGATGAGAATAAACGCGATCTGGAAGAAATTCCTCAGAACGTGATTCAGGATTTGGAAATCCACCCTGTTAAGCGTATAGAAGATGTTTTGACTATTGCTTTGCAGGAGCCTGCATTTGGTGCAGAGGTGGCATCACTAAAGTAGTACAAAAATAGTGAGCTGAATCAAGACCATGTATGAAAATAAGGCTGGTAAGCTAATTCAGGCTTGCCAGCCTTTTTTGTCTCATTAAGTTATCTTAATCTAAAGATCTGATTAAATATTTTGCTGTTCTATGATTTCTTGCTAATACTGGAATTGATTGATATAACGGCAAGACTGTCGTGTTAGCCGTTATAAATAGGCGTTTGTTACGATAGTAAAACTAAATGGGGATGATAAGCGTGAATAAGTCACAACTGATCGACAAAATTGCTGCTGATGTGAATATCTCTAAAGCAGCAGCCGGGCGTGTAGTAGATGCATTCATTTCTTCAGTTTCTGGAGCATTGAAAGGCGGTGATGATGTCGTTTTAGTAGGGTTTGGGACATTTACTGTACGTGAGCGGGCCGCTCGCATAGGACGTAACCCTCAGACAGGCAAAGAAATCAAAATCGCAGCAGCAAATGTACCTGCTTTCCGTGCCGGAAAAGGCTTAAAAGATGCTGTTAACGGGTAATTGTTACATAGCCACCTTATTTACCATTAAAGTTATACCCTATGGGTTCAAAATGTCGTCAAACAAAGCTGTCATTTGTAAGTACCGTGCAGATTAAACTGACTGGCTGGAATCGATAGGTTAAAATATAAGCGCGTCACTTGATTGATGCGCTTTTTTTCTCTTAGCGTTCGAATTAGCGTAATATGGCAGTTTCTTTTTCACTAAAGCGGAGTTTTACGTCTTTATGATGGACAACCTACGCACAGCGGCAAATGGCCCAGTGCTTAAAATCGTGTTGGCTCTAATTATCCTGACCTTTTTGGTGACGGGTTTAACAGGCTACCTGTCAAGTGAAGGCGGTAATTATGCTGCCAAAGTGAATGGTCAAACCATTAGTCGTGCTCAGTTAGAACAGGTATTTCAACAAGATAAAATGTCACTACAAGAAAGGCTGGGAGATCAATTCTCTGCCCTGCTAAGTAATGAGCAGGAAGTGAGAGCTTTGAAACGCCAGTCACTGGACAGTATTATCAATACCGTTTTACTTGAACAATATGCAAATAAGCTGGGATTATCAGCTAGTGACGAACAGGTAAAGGAAGAAATCCGTAAGCAGAGTTATTTCCAGACTGACGGTAAATTTGATAACGAAAAATATTTACAGGTGCTCACAAACGCCGGCCTGAATCCGGATAATTATGCGGAGCAGATTCGGCAGGATCTGATTTCCCGCCAGCTGCGTACAATATTAATGAGTACCGAAATTGCTTTACCAGCAGAAATTAAGCAGCTTGCTGAGTTATCGCTACAGGAAAGAACGGCTCGTCTGGCAACTCTTGAACTGAAATCAATCGAAGCACAGCAGTCTGTGACAAATCAAGAGCTGAAAAATTACTACAATATGAACAGTAAGCATTTTACTGTTCCTGAGAAAGTCAAAATCAGCTACATCAAGATGGATGCTGCGGATGAACTGAAAAATGTTACCGTGACTGACGCTGATATTGAAAAGTACTATAAAAACAATCTGTCAAAATATACGCAGCCAGAAAGAAAGAAATACAGCCTTATCCAGCTGGCATCTGAAGCTGACGCAAAATCGGCTCTGGATGAATTGAAAAAAGGAGCTAATTTCAGCAAATTAGCAGAAGAAAAATCAACAGATAAATATTCTGCTAAACAAGGAGGGGATCTTGGTTGGATGGAAGATAGCTCCTCACCTGACGAAATCAAATCAGCTCATTTAACAGAGAAAGGGCAACTTTCTGCTGTTATAAAATTGTCTAATGGTTATGCAGTTTTCCGTCTGGATGATATTAAGCCTCAGGTAGTGAAGCCACTTGCTGATGAGCGCTCAACCATAGAGAAAACGGTTAAGCAGGAAAAAGCGATTGATGCATTTTATGCATTACAGAGAAAAGTGAGTGAAGCTGCAGCCAATGATAATGAGTCTTTAGCAGCGGCAGAGCAGGCGGCAGGTTATAAAGCAGTCACTACAGACTGGTTTGATAGAGACCACGTTCCGGCAGATATCAATTTCAGTCAGGTCGTTCAGGCGATTTTCTTTGGTAATTTGGTTGATGATAAAAGCCCTTCAGGAACCAATTCTGACGTGATCTCTGTTGATGGTGACAGGGCCTTTATCATTCGCGTTGATGAGGTTAAACCTGAATCTATTTTGCCATTTGAAGAAGCCAAAACTGAGGTGACTGAGTTGGTTAAACGTCAGAAAGCTGAAAAACAGTTACAGGTTGATAGTGAAAACCTGCTTACAGCATTAAAAGCAGGCAAGGGCGATCAAGCACTGAAAACGGCAGGAATTCAGTTTGGTGAACCAACGGTAATGGCACGCAAAACCAGTCCGGTTACTGATGTATTATTTACGCTGCCTCACCCTAAAGACGGTAAACCTGTATATGGGTTAGCGTATGATGGAGTTGGTAATGCTGTTCTGATTCAATTAGATAAAGTCATTCCAGGCTCTATTTCGGAAGAGCAGATTAAACAGGCAATGATGATGGAGCAGTATCAGATTAGCAATACTATGTTTGAATCCCTGATCAATAATTTGCGTGATAATGCTGAGATTAAATTAGGGCAAATTGATTAAATTGCGATGCTATTCGCAATTTCTCTTGCAAAATAGTAATTGAAAAAGGCCACTTTCGTGGCCTTTCGCATATCTGGATCTTCCCTGTTGTGTTGAAATTTTGTTATGGCACTCTTTTATCCGTCAACAAAACATGGAGGAATTTTTATGAAGTATCTAAAGGGACTATTTAATTCATTTGTTCTTATTTTGGGTATCAGTATGCCATTGTCTTACGCTGTTGCAGCAGGAGAGCTTGTTAATAAAACAGCACAGGTTCAACCAACTGACCCTCATAAGATAACGGCTGAAAAAAGTGAATTAAATAACAAGGAAGAAAAAACGCTTTCAGGAAAAGTCAATATCAATACAGCGAGTGCTGAACAATTAGCGAAAGAACTTAATGGCGTTGGTGCCAAAAAAGCACAGGCAATTATTGAGTATCGTGAAAAATATGGCTCATTTACAGCCATTGAGCAGCTACAGGAAGTGCAAGGTATTGGTCCAGCATTTATAGAAAAAAATCGAGATAAATTAATTCACTGATTAAAAGCCTTCTTGGTAAATACGCAAATGATTTTATCAAGGGGGCTGTGATACTGATCAAGAATCATTGATTAAACATTATTGTAATTAAAATGTTCTGCTATTGTTAATCACTTTCTGGTCAGATGAGTTTAAGGAAAAGAGTCATGAGTACAATTATCAAAGTCAGAGGTTATCATATTGATGTTTTCCAACATGTAAATAATGGGCGTTACTTAGAGTTTATGGAGGCTGCTCGTTGGGATTTGTTTTCTGACAGTGACACGTTGCAGTGGTTAAATAATAATAAAGTTGCTTTTATTGTAGCCAATATTAATATTAACTATCGTCATCCAGCCGTGCTAGGAGATGAATTGGAAGTGCATTCATCCATGCAGGAATTACGTAACAAAAGTGGTACTTTTTTTCAGAAAATTATACGTAAAGGAGATAACAGGGTTATCGCTGATGCTTTGAGTACATTTGTTTGCGTTGATTTAAAGACACAACAAACGTTAGTGCTTGAAGGTGAATTACGCGAAAGATTAAATGAGTTTAAAAATGAAACAGTAAAGTGAGAGATTTTTGGTATCTCCCACTGATAGACTGAATTATTTGTATTAGTTCAGTTGAGTTTTGGATTTCATTTCTGCCATTGTCGACTCGGCATTATTTAAATAAACATTTAATCCGTTAGCACGAAGATGGCAGGCTGCGCACTCACCACAGCCATCGCCCTGTATACCGTTATAGCAAGTGAGAGTCTGGGAACGAACAAAGCCCAGTTTTTGGTAATAATCCGCTAACGCCCAGGTTTCTGCTTTGTTGAGCCACATTAGGGGAGTTTCAAAGCGTATGTTGCGAGCGATGCCGAGACAGACCGCATTGTTCAGGGATTTGACAAACTCATCACGGCAGTCAGGGTAACCGGAAAAATCAGTTTCACAAACGCCAGTAATAACGGCTTCAGCCTCAACCTGATATGCATAAATTGCAGCCAGAGTTAAGAACAGTATATTGCGGCCAGGAACAAACGTATTTGGTAGGCCATTTTTTTCGCTTTCACTAAAATCGGGTACAGGAATGTTATCTCTTGTCAGGCTGCTGACTGCAAGCTCATTCAATAAAGTAACATCAAGTACCTTATGGGCGGCTGCACCAAGCTCTTTACTGATGCGGCTGGCAACATCAATCTCAGCACGGTGGCGTTGACCATAGTCAAAAGTGACACAATGGACTTCATCATATTGGCGGAGTGCCTGAATTAAGCAAGTTGTGGAATCTTGTCCACCACTGAATACAACAACGGCTCGTTTCATGATACCTACCTTTTTAAATTGAAGAAGGTATGTTACTCATAACTATTTAATTTGGGTAGTTGTGTGAGATATTGCGTGAGGTCACCGATATTATTTTTTACCCAGTCAGGATTGTAATAGGTATCAAGGTAGCGTTCGCCGCTATCACATAACAAAGTCACGATGGAACCTTGCTGGTTGTTATCATGCATTCGCTTGGCTAACTGTAAAGCTCCCCAGACATTGGTTCCTGTTGAGGCGCCTGTTTTTCTGCCAATGAGTTTTTCCAGCCAGTGGATAGTGGCGATAGACGCACAATCAGGAACTTGCATCATGCCATTGATTACATCGGGTATAAAAGAAGGTTCAGCGCGAGGGCGTCCAATACCTTCGATTCTACTGCTGGCACTGCTACGGATTTGTCGACAATTCTGTTGGTAGCAATCATAGAAAACGGAGTTTTCAGGATCAACAACAATAAGCTTGGTAGCGTGTCCCTGATAGCGCATATAACGGCCCAGTGTTGCGGAGGTTCCGCCAGTTCCTGCTCCCATCACAATATAAGTCGGTTCAGGAAAGGGCTCTAATTCCATCTGGCGGAAAATGCTTTCGGCAATGTTATTGTTACCTCGCCAGTCAGTTGCGCGTTCAGCATAAGTGAATTGATCCATATAATGGCCATTCAATTCTTTTGCCAGACGTTCTGACTCTTCATAAATTAGGGCTGAATGTTCTACAAAGTGACATTTTCCACCGTAAAATTCTATTTCCTGAATTTTGCGTTTAGCTGTACAGGTAGGCATTACTGCAATAAAAGGCAGGCCAAGTAAACGGGCAAAGTAAGCTTCAGAAACAGCGGTGCTGCCGGATGAGGCTTCAATAATGGGTGTTCCTTCATCTATCCAGCCATTACTGAGTGCATAAAGGAAAAGTGAGCGAGCCAGTCGGTGTTTAAGGCTACCGGTAGGATGAGTACTTTCATCTTTAAGATACAGATCAATCTCTGGAAACATAGGTAGATTGAGTTTAATTAGATGGGTATCAGCACTACGTTGATAATCAGCTTGAATAGATTTTATGGCATTAGCAGCCCATAAAGATGACATAAATTGACCCTGGGTAAAATATATTTTCAATGTATAGAATACTCTTACATTTGGAGAAATAGGTTGTTATCTTTTTGAAGCTGTTCTTTATTTTTAGGAAAATTTTCTACAGGATATAGGTATGTTAGATAAAACAGACCGCAAGTTATTAAAGCTGCTCCAACAGGACTGTAGTCTGTCCTTGAATACATTGGCAGAAGCCGTTAATTTGACTTCTACACCTTGCTGGAAACGTCTTAAACGGCTTGAAGATGAAGGATATATCGTTGGAAAAGTTGCGTTGCTTAATGGAGAGAAGCTTGGATTAGGCCTGACTGTGATTGTCATGATAAAAACTCAGCAACACAGTAGTGAGTGGTATGAACAGTTTGTTACTTTTGTTAAAGAGATGCCGGAGGTTTTGACGTTCTATCGTATGGCTGGAGAATATGATTATTTAATGCATGTAGAAGTTGTTGATATGAAAAGTTATGATCGGTTCTACAAACGCATGGTTAATGGGATACCTGGCTTGATAGATGTAACCTCAAACTTTGCAATGGAAAAAATAAAATATACAACGGCGTTACCTATACCAGATTAGACAATGACTAAAATCTCTTTGGTGAAGTGGGCGCTGATCCTTTCATTTTTTACCTCGGGAATAGTTTTGTGAGATTATTTTCTCAATTACGTTGGTATTTTCTTAGTGAATGGCGCCGCTATTTAGGAGCCATTATTTTTTTGGTGATGGTTGCGATATTGCAATTAATTCCCCCACGTCTGGTTGGAATTATTGTTGATGGCGTCAGTACCAAAACAATGTCATCCAATCAGTTATTGATGTGGATAGGCATCATGCTCGTTATAGCCGTAGCTATATATGGCCTGCGATACGTTTGGCGGGTATGGTTATTTGGAGCTTCTTATCGTTTGGCTGTTAAGCTGCGTAGTGATTTTTACCAGAGATTGAGCCGTCAGGATCCTGAATTTTATTTACGTCACAGAACGGGGGATTTAATTGCCCGGTCAACAAATGACGTTGATAGAGTTGTTTTTGCAGCAGGTGAGGGAGTACTTACTTTCGTTGATGCCTTAGTCATGGGATGCGCTGTACTTATTGTGATGAGCGTAGAGATAAGCTGGCAATTGACTCTATTATCATTGCTACCTATGCCTATTATGGCATTAGTAATTAAACGGTACGGTCAACAGCTTCACCATCGTTTTAAATTAGCCCAAGGTGCTTTTTCTGCACTGAATAACCATGCTCAGGAAAGTTTAACCAGTATTCGAATGATCAAAGCTTTTGGATTGGAAGACCTACAATCCAGTCAGTTTGAAGAAGTAGCCACCGAAGCTGGCCGCAAAAATATGCGTGTTGCACGAGTCGATGCTCGTTTTGATCCCACTATCTTTATTGCCATCGGTTTTTCTAACTTACTGGCAGTCGGTGGAGGAAGCTGGATGGTAGTAAATGGTTCTCTGACACTGGGGGAGCTGACAAGCTTTGTCATGTACTTAGGATTGATGATTTGGCCTATGTTAGCGCTGGCATGGATGTTCAACATTGTTGAGCGTGGTAGTGCGGCCTATACGCGTATTCTCAGTCTGTTACAGGAGCCTTTGGTGATCGAAGACGGTTCACACTCCTTATCTGCGGTGCGTGGCACATTAACTGCTGATATCAACACCTTTATTTATCCCGGTTATAGTGAACCTGTTTTGCAGAATATCTATTTTCAGTTATTGCCGGGGCAGTTATTAGGCATTTGTGGGCCGACTGGGTCAGGAAAAAGTACATTACTCGCTGTATTGCAACGTCAGTTTGATATTACTGATGGTGAAATTCTATTCCAGTCCCAAAATGTTTCTACATTGAGGATGGATGAATGGCGCTCACGGCTGGCTGTTGTGAACCAGACACCTTTTTTGTTTTCAGATACGGTTTCAGGGAATATTGCTTTAGGGCGCCCAGATGCTACTCAAGAACAAATTGAGGAAGTTGCCCGTTTAGCAAATGTTCATGATGATATTCTGCGATTACCACAAGGTTATCAAACAGAAGTTGGAGAGCGGGGTGTGATGCTTTCTGGCGGTCAAAAGCAACGCATCTCTATCGCAAGAGCACTTCTATTAGATGCAGAAATTTTGATTTTGGATGATGCCCTTTCTGCTGTAGATGGCCAGACTGAGCATCAGATCATGAAAAACCTCAGTCAATGGCGGCAGCAGCGTACTGTTATTATTAGTGCGCACCGATTATCCGCGTTAGTAGAAGCTGATAATATTCTGGTTATGCAAAATGGCATGACTTCTCAACAGGGGCAGCATAAAAAGCTCATTGCACAATCTGGTTGGTATTCAGAAATGTACCAATACCAACAACTTGAAGCTGCATTGGATGGTGAATATGAGTAACACTGGTATGGAAAAGCCTAATACACGAAAACTCTGGCCGTCTTTAAAGCGCCTGCTGTCTTACAGTAAACATCATCGCAAGCCCATTGTTCTGGCTGTAATTATGTTATGGGTAGCTGCTCTGGCAGAAGTCAGTGGTCCAATGCTCATCAGTTATTTTATCGATAATATGGTTTCAACCGGCCACATCCCGCTTGGTATTGCCAGTGGCCTTGCGGCTGTATTTTTGATATTGCAGGTGGTGGCTGCTGCATTACATTATTTCCAATCTCTACTGTTTAATCAGGCATCTGTAGGAGTAGTGCAGCAAATTCGAACAGATGTTATGGATTCAGCTCTGCGTCAGCCGCTAAGTACTTTTGATAGCCAACCTGTCGGGCAATTAATTTCCCGTGTGACAAATGATACGGAAGTTATCAAAGATCTGTTTGTGAATGTCATTCCTACGGTTTTTCGTAGTGTTGCACTGATTGGCGCAATGCTAATGGCAATGTTCTTTTTAGACTGGCGTATGGCGAGTGTTGCGCTGACTATCTTCCCTGCTGTTTTTCTGGTCATGATACTTTATCAGCGTTTCAGTACGCCTATTATTCGGCGGGTAAGAGGGTACCTTGCTGACATTAATAATGTTTTTAATGAAGCCATTAATGGTATGACTGTCATCCAGCAGTTTCGTCAGCAGGCGCGCTTTGGTGAGAAACTGTTTGCTACTAACCGGGCTCACTATCAGGCGCGAATGCAAGCGTTGCGCTTGGATGGCGTTCTGTTAAGGCCTTTGTTGAGCCTGTTTTCTGCTGCAGTATTGTGTGGTTTATTACTGTTGTTTGGTTTTCAGGGAACAGACTTTATTGGGGTAGGGGTATTGTATGCATTTATCAGTTACCTTGGACGCTTGAATGAGCCACTGATTGAACTGACAGCGCAGCAGTCGCTATTACAGCAGGCGGTGGTTTCAGGTGAGCGCGTTTTTGAATTAATGGATAGCCCTCAGCAGCAGTATGGTGTTGATAAACAGATTCTAACGAGTGGCAGAATTGATGTTGAAAATTTAAGCTTTGCTTATCGTAATGACAAAGTTGTGTTAGATAATATCAATCTGCATGTACCATCACGGGGTTTTATTGCTTTAGTTGGGCATACTGGCAGTGGTAAAAGTACACTGGCTAATTTGTTGATGGGGTATTACCCATGGCAAAGTGGTGAAATTTATCTTGATGGGCGGTCGGTATCTTCTCTTTCTCATACCACCTTGCGCAATGGTGTGGCAATGGTTCAGCAGGATCCTGTTATTCTGGCTACCTCATTTTTCGATAATATCACTTTAGGACGAGATATTTGTGAGGAAAAAGTCTGGCAGGTACTGGAGGTTGTGCAACTGGCTGGGTTTGTACGAAAATTACCTGAAGGTATTTATTCAAGACTGGGAGAGCAGGGGAATACGCTTTCTGCCGGGCAAAAACAACTTTTAGCAATGGCCCGGGTCTTGGTGCAAACACCACAAATTCTGATTCTGGATGAAGCGACAGCAAATATTGATTCAGGAACAGAACAATCCGTTCAACAGGCATTACGGATGATCCGCAAACAGACAACCTTGGTAGTTATAGCGCATCGTCTTTCAACGATTGTTGAGGCTGATTCCATATTTGTGCTGCATCGTGGTGCAATTGTAGAGCAGGGGCAGCATCAACAGCTACTGGAAAGGCGTGGTCGTTATTACCAGATGTATCAGCTGCAACAAGTAGGCGAAACATTAAACGAACCTCTGCACATTTAGTGTGCATATCGGGAGTGGCTGAACAAGTTACTCCCGTTCTCACATCTTCTTTCAGTACAATTCATTTATAACTCTTTGGCTAAAAATAACTTTTAATTTTTGGCATTCCCTTTGCAACTATCTCCTGTAATTCATTCTTGTAAATACTATTTGGTAAGTACAGATAAAAAGCGGGGGAGATATGAAGTTGATCACTACCATCATTAAGCCTTTTAAATTAGAAGAGGTAAGGGAAGCCCTTTCAGATATAGGCATACAGGGCATGACTATCACTGAAGTAAAGGGTTTTGGTCGTCAAAAAGGCCATTCAGAGCTTTATCGGGGAGCTGAGTACAGTGTCAACTTCCTACCAAAAGTAAAACTTGATATTGCCACTCATGATGAACGAGTAGAAGAAATTATTCATGTGATAAAGCAGGCTGCTTTCACGGGAAAAATGGGTGATGGCAAGATCTTTGTTTTTGAATTACAGCATGCCGTCAGGATTAGGACAGGTGAAGTTAATGATGCGGCATTGTGAATGGGGGAAGAGAAATGAGAAAACTGCAATTAATGATGGCCAGCATTGTGGCTGGAGTTTCTTCTTGTGCTTTTGCGGCGGGAAATTCGGTAGATAAAGCTGATACTGTATTTATGTTGATAAATACAATCCTTGTGATTTTTATGACTATACCCGGTATTGCTTTATTCTATGGTGGATTGTTGCGCCGTAAGAATGTTTTGTCATTGATGTCACAAGTGATTGTCAGTTTTTCACTCGTGTGGGTTCTTTGGATTATTTATGGTTATAGTCTTTCTTTTGAAGCTGGGAACCCTTTTTTCGGTGGGTTTAAGCAAGTTATGCTGAAAGATATATCCATCACTGATTTAAGTGGTAGTTTCTATCAATTAATTTATGTCGTTTTTCAGGGGGCATTTGGCTGTATAACTGTGGCTTTAATTGTTGGAGCTTTGTGTGAAAGAGTCCGTTTTTCTGCGTTACTGATTTTCATAGTATTGTGGTTTACTGCTTCTTATATTCCTATGGTTCATATGGTGTGGGGTGGTGGTTGGCTGGCTCAGGATGGAGCTCTGGATTTTGCTGGTGGAACAGTTGTGCACATTAATGCAGCTGTTGCAGGTTTAGTTGGTGCTTACTTACTAGGGAAACGCTCTGGGTTTGGCAAGGAATCCTTTAAACCGCATAACCTGCCAATGACTTTTATTGGCACGGCGATCCTTTATATTGGCTGGTTTGGATTCAATGTCGGCTCGGCTGGAGCGGTAAATGCTATTGCAGCATTGGCACTTGTGAATACAATGGTAGCAACGGCAGGAGCCGTGTTGTCATGGGTTTTTTCAGAATGGGTATTCCGCAATAAACCCTCTCTTTTAGGCGCATGCTCTGGCTGTATTGCCGGGCTTGTTGCCATAACCCCCGCAGCTGCGACTGTTGGCATTGGGGGGGCTCTGGTGATTGGAATAATCGCTGGTATCACTGGTTTATGGGGTGTTGTTGTATTAAAACGCTGGTTGCGTGTCGATGATGTCTGTGATGTTTTTGGTGTTCATGGCGTATGCGGCATTATTGGTTGTTTATTAACGAGTATTTTTACTGCGTCTACTTTGGGCGGAACCGGGTTTTCGGAAGGTATGACGATGCTAAAGCAGGTTGGTGTACAGGCGGTTAGCATTTTGGTGTGTGTTATCTGGTCAGCTCTAGCCGCTTATCTCTCATTCAAGATTGCTGATAAGGCAATCGGGTTACGCATCAGTATTGAATCAGAAAGAGAAGGGTTAGATATTACTGCACATGGAGAAAGTGCCTACAATTGATGTGTTGCTTTCCCACTACCGTTTTTTAACATACAGCTGTCTACGACGTTTCCAGAGACTAATTAGAGGATTAAGCCTCTCACCGGAGGCCAGCCTCTGGTTGGTTCCGGTTAGCTCTTCTTTCCCTTGCTACCGAAACACTGATGAAATCCATTGATATACATAATTTTAAATTGATATTTTATGTTATCGAATTTATTTATTGATTGTTACACTTATAATCGTATTAGTCATTTTTATTGGTTGGTTATTTAGTTTAATGATTGTTTTACTGTGCCTGAGCAATAATTTTTTAAGTGTAATTCTTTAAATATCATTTTTTTAATATGGTGTTGATTAAATCTATTTAAATAGAAAGCCGCTAGTGAGTAATCTTATTAAACTATTTTATTTGTTATTTTAATTAAGAGCATGATTATAATTTTCATGAATTATACTCTCCACCTTTCCTGGTTGCCTCTTTTGTTGGTGGCATTTACTCTGGTATCAACATACGGTTCGGTTATTTATGTTGTAGGGGGATTCTTTGGTCACCATTGATGAACTTTAAAATTCATTGTGTATAGAAAAGATACATAACCGCTCTGGCTCTTGTGAGAGTCTGCAATTAGCACTGTGGTAATGCGATTCAGTAAAATAAATGAGTTGTCACTGGGGCTGTGTTATGTCTAATAAATAGACATTTAGACTAGAGTGGCTTGCTATTTTTAATAGTATGCTAGATAATGAGCGCCGCTTTGAAGTTAAAAGCAAACGTCAATGAGGGCTCTATTGGTTCTCCCGCAATGCTAACTTGTTAACTTGGTCAGATCTGGAAAGAAGCAGCCATAGCAGGGGATGTGTGTGCTGGGATGTCGCTGATAGAGCCCTCACCCATTTTTTCGGTCCGCTATTCTCATCCCATATTCAGTTTAATCAAGAAATAACCAGTATATGGGGAGCCGATAATAGTTACCGGCCTTCACTACTTCCTATCTGATCACGACAACGTATTATCGAACAAATTTCCAGACAGACGATGGGATTTTGTCATAGAGTTTATTCATGGTCAGTTCAGCCAGACGGTGGTCAGCTGCGGAATAGAACAATTCCAGTTCATCGTCCGAAAGCTCATATTTGTTTTTTTCAATTACACGTTCCAGCGTTTCAATAGAAGTGCATTTTCTCAAACGCATCAGATAGTCAGTTTTAGTCATGGTCGCCTTATCTTATTTGGTATAAAAATGGTTAAGAATATATTTATCAGATTTTGCTTAAAGAAGCGTTCAAATCATGTAGTAGAATACTCGTTAAGTGTTCGTTTGTTCTTTGCCAGTTTGTTAGTTCAACAAAGCTTATCTTATCACTACCAAACAAATTATATGTTTCATCCAGATATTTATCAATTAAGGTACTGAGATTGTAGTTATCAGTATATTTAATTTTAAAACTCCAGACAAACGCCGTAATGTGCTCAATCAATTCGTTTAGTCTTAAGTTTTTTTCGGAAGTCAGATCATTGATCCAATGATTATCAGTGCGATTCAACACTGAAAATGCTTCGTGAATTAAATTTTCACATAAGTACTTTAATTCAGCAATATCATGTCTTCTTGGTGAATATTCATCCATAAACACCCTCCCGTAAACAACGCACGGCTTATTTGAACTAAGGCTTATACATATCAATTATTATAGTCGTTCTTTTAAAATTGAGCCTATCAAAACATGATTATTATTTATTAATAATAAAACTCTGTTTTTCTGTTCACCACCAGTTCATTTAAACGATTGCCAATTTACTTCAGGCTTCGGCCAAAGGCTAGCTATCAGCTAAAAGGTGGGTGTAAACGCATGTGTCATTGAATATATTGAATTATACTAATATAGTGATTGTTATAGCAATAGGTACGCAAATCATTATATACCTACCCTCTTTCAAATTGCTACTTTTTTGCTGGCTGCGCTGTTAGCATTACTCACTTACATAAGCATCTTACACGTAGTTATCGATCATAGTGTTTATAAGTCGGCTTTATGCTTGCAACTTGGGTTTGGCCTATATATGAATTGTATTGCAGCGTTAAAAATGAAAGTGATGCCATTATTGCATATGTCATCAGTGTGGGGGAACATTTTTTATCATTAAATGGCTAATCAGAAGAAAAAGATGCTAAATTCCCGACTTATCTTCCCTTTATTATAAAAAACGTAAAGGTATCACTTTTAAATGTAAGGTATTTTTTATAAATATTTATTTTGCTTACTGTAAGAGTGTTTGTCTTTTGTTGAAATATCAGTGAAAAAATTTTTCATCTAATGCCATTTGTCCAATATTAAAGGCCACCGGAGTGGCCTTTAAAGTTATTTATTGAATTTAATGAGGAGATGAAATGTGTTCAGTATCCTCATTTTTTTTGCTAAAACGGCGTTTAATCACAACGAAGAATACAGGGACGAAGTAAATAGCCAGAGATGTCGCAGCAATCATTCCACCCAGTACGCCAGTTCCTACGGCATTTTGAGCACCGGAGCCTGCACCGTTGCTCAGTACTAGAGGCATGACACCTAACATGAACGCCAGAGATGTCATCAGAATAGGGCGTAAGCGCATTCTGACTGCTTCCATCGTTGATTCAATAAGTCCTTTGCCGTCTTTTTCCATCAAGTCCTTGGCGAATTCAACAATAAGGATGGCATTTTTTGCAGACAGGCCGATTGTTGTCAGCAAACCAACTTTAAAGTAGACGTCATTATCCATACCACGCATAAAGGTTGCCAGTAATGCACCAATAACACCTAATGGAACAACCAACATTACAGAGAATGGTATGGACCAGCTTTCATACAGGGCTGCCAGACAGAGGAATACCACAAGCAGAGACAGGGCATATAAAGCCGGAGCCTGATTACCTGAAAGTCGTTCCTGATAAGACATTCCCGTCCAGTCATAGCCAATACCCGCCGGCAATTGTGACGCAAGTTTTTCCATCAAAGCCATTGCTTCACCAGTACTTTTTCCAAGTACGGCTTCACCAACAATTTCCATGGATGGTAATCCGTTATAGCGTTCAAGGCGCGGAGGACCGTAGATCCAAGGTTCTTTGGTAGTATCCATGAATGTAGAAAATGGCACCATTTCACCGTAGAGGTTCCGGACATATAATTTGGCAATATCTTTTGGCAGCATACGGAAACGGGCATCAGCCTGAACGTAGACCTGCTTAATACGGCCACGATCAATAAAATCATTCACATAAGTACCACCAAACATTGTACTGAGCGTGATATTAATGTCATTGATGGAGACACCCTGTGCTTCTGCTTTTTCCTGATCAATGTAGAAGCGATATTGAGGCGTATCATTCTGACCATTAGGACGCACACCGGTCAGTATATCTGAATTTTGAGCCGCCATGCCCAGTAACTGATTACGGGCATTTGTTAGTGCTTCATGCCCAAGGTTTCCTTTATCAATTAACTGGAAGTCAAAACCACTGGCAGAGCCTAATTCCACGATAGACGGAATGTTAAATGCGAATACCATTCCTTCTTTTATTTGTGAAAAACGAATATTAGCTCGGTTTACAATTGCCGGAACCTTATCTTTGTCTTTCTTACGTTCATCCCAGTCTTTTAAGCTGACAAACGCCAGCCCCATATTTTGCCCCTGACCGGCGAAACCAAAGCCGTTTAAGGTAAATACAGACTGAACAACGTCTTTTTCATTGGTATGGAAGTAATCATTAATTTCATTCAGTACCTTCTGTGTTTGCTCCTGAGTCGAGCCGGGAGGTAACTGAACCATTGCCAGCAATACACCCTGATCTTCTTCTGGAAGGAAAGATGCCGGGATACGAATGAATAACAAAGCCGTTCCTGCGATGAGCACGACATAAATCAACAGATAACGCCTTGTACCGCGCAGCATACGCCCGACACTGTCAGTATAATGATGAGTGCTTTTTTCGAATAAACGGTTAAACCAGCCAAAGAAACCTGTCTGAATACCGTGGCTGCCTTTGGCAATCGGCTTAAGCATCGTTGCACAAAGTGCTGGCGTCAGGATTAGGGCAACAAATACAGACAAGATCATTGCCGAGACGATGGTGATGGAGAACTGGCGATAGATTGCCCCTGTTGCGCCACCAAAGAATGCCATCGGAACAAATACTGCGGAAAGAACCAGCGCGATACCGACCAGAGCACTTTGGATCTGTCCCATTGATCTTTTTGTTGCTTCTTTTGGTGAAAGCCCTTCTTCCTGCATGACACGTTCGACGTTTTCTACTACGACGATTGCGTCATCAACAAGCAGACCGATGGCCAATACCATAGCGAACATGGTTAATGTATTGATGGAATAACCAAATGCAGCCAGAACAGCAAATGTACCCAGCAATACGACCGGAACAGCAATGGTTGGGATCAGTGTAGCCCGGAAGTTTTGCAGGAACAGGTACATGACAACAAATACCAACAGGATAGCTTCTATCAGTGTTTTCACCACTTCGAAAATAGAAATCTTAACGAAAGGGGTGGTGTCATATGGGTACACAACATTTAAGCCATGCGGAAAGTAAGGCTGCATCTCTGACAGTGCTTTCTTGACGGCTTTAGAAGTATCCAGCGCGTTGGCACCTGTTGCTAATTTGATACCTATACCTGATGCCGGTTTACCATTAAATCGGGCAAGAAAACTATAGTGCTGGGCACCGAGTTCAACAGTGGCAACATCGGCTAGAGTGATTTTGGAACCATCAGGAGTAACACGCAGCAGGATCCGACTAAACTGCTCAGGAGAGCTCAGGCGAGTCTGGGCAATAATAGAAACATTCAGACGCTGACCGGGAACAGAAGGCGTTGCCCCTAATTGTCCGGCGGCAACCTGATTATTCTGCTCCTTAATGCTCTTCATGACATCCAGCGCAGTCATTTTATAGTTGACCAGTTTATCGGGATCGAGCCAGATACGCATGGCATACTGAGTACCAAGAAGCATGGCTTCACCCACTCCAGCCACGCGGCTCAGGGAATCTTTGACATTGGCTCCAACGTAATCGGAAATGTCCTCCTGAGACATGGTATTATTCTCAGAAATGAAACCCGCAACCATTAAAAATGAGCTGGTTGTCTTCTCAACGCTAACACCTTGTTGTTGGACCTCCTGAGGTAACAGAGGGAGCGCCTGCTGTAGTTTATTTTGTACCTGAACCTGAGCTGTATCAGCATTGGTTTCTGCTTCAAAAGTAAGAGTGATACTAGTACGGCCTGCTGAGTCGCTGTTGGAAGACATATACACAAGGTTATCGATACCATTCATATTTTGCTCGATAACCTGAGTGACCGTATTTTGTAACGTTATTGCGTCAGCTCCAGGGTAAGAGGCCGAAATAACAATCGATGGAGGAGCAATGGCAGGATATTGCTCCACAGGTAATTTCATTATCGCCAACAGACCAGCGAGCATGGTGATAATCGCAATTACCCATGCAAAGATTGGTCGTTCTATAAAAAACTTAGGCATGAATCCCCAACTCCTTTATTGAGATTTTTTGGCTGATTCAGTTTTATTTGTTTCAGGTTTGGCATCCAGATCCACTTCTGTTGGCTGAACAGTAGCTCCCGGCGCAGCTTTAAACAGACCTGTGACAATCACTTTATCCCCGGCCTTCAACCCTTCAGTGACGAGCCACTTATTACCAATTGCCTGAGGGGCTTTGAGATAACGCAATTCTACCTTGTTATCTTTATCAACAATCAGTGCTGTTGCCTGCCCACGAGGCGTTCTGGAAATAGCTTGTTGTGGGACCAGAATCGCATTATGGCGAACACCTTCCTCCAGCTTGGTACGGACAAACATACCCGGAAGTAGTTCTTCATTCGGATTTGGGAAAACTGCGCGCATTGTGATGGTGCCTGTTGTTTCCTCAACGGTAATATCAGAAAACTCAAGGTGGCCCGTCTGGCTGTACTCCATTCCTGTATCTGTGACTAAATGAATTTTGGGCTTGCCGTTTTCTCGCTGAATCGTACCTTTTGCGATTTCATTTTTAAGTCGCAGATAATCATCACTGGATTGGGTGATATCAACATAAATCGGATCCAATTGCTGAACACTCGTCAGTGCCGTTGTCTGACCGGCAGAAACCAAAGCACCTTCAGAAACTGCCGATTTACCTATACGTCCGGAGATAGGCGCAGTGACTTTGGTATAGGCTAAATTGATACGGGCACTTTCCAGCGCTGCTTTAGCAGACTGAACATCTGCGACAGCCTGAGCGTAGTCAGAGTTAGCTTTATCAAATTCCTGCTTACTGACATATTGTGTCCCCAGCAGTGGCTTATAGCGTTCAACAGTTAAATGGCCGACGTTTTCATTTGCTGTCGCTCTGGCCAAGTTTGCTTTGGCTTTATTGTAATCAGCCTGATAGCTTGCTGGATCAATTTGATAGAGTGATTCTCCGGCGGTGATATCACTACCTTCTTTATAGTTACGTTTCAGAATGATGCCACTGACTTGGGGACGGACTTCGGCAACTCGGAAAGCTGAAGTTCTACCCGGCAATTCAGTGATGACTGTCAGAGGTTCAGCTTTGAGCGTCACGATACCGACTTCAGGAGCCTGCTCGCCAGCAGCCCTTTGCTGAGTATTTTGATTATCGTTACATCCTGAGAGAATGAAGCTGCCTGAAAGTACCAGTAATGTGGCCAGAGGCAAAACCCCTCTGTTTTTTAGCATAAGTAAACCTCAATTTTTCAATGTAAACTCTCGAGCTTTATGAGCGTTAACGAGTGAAATTATTACTTCATTAATGAGCGGTGCTATAGTACAAACATACATGAATGTATGTAAATCAGCCTTGAGTCAAAAACAAAGTTTATGGCATGAAAATGGCACGAAAAACTAAACAGCAAGCTAACGAAACCCGCCAACACATTATCGAAGCCGCGATAAAGGTTTTTTCTGAGCGTGGTGTGTCTGCAACATCATTGTCTGAAATCGCGGTTGCAGCGGGTGTAACGCGAGGTGCAATTTACTGGCACTTTAAAAATAAAACTGATTTGCTTTTTGCTGTGTGCAAAATGCCAGCAAACAAAATAGACGCGTTAGAGAAAGAGTATCAGGCAAAATATCCTAATAATCCACTCCTCGTATTGCGATATATATTAATTTTTCTACTAAAAGTCATGACGACTGATTCTCAAAATCGTTTATTAATGGAAATATTTTTCCATAAATGTGAGTTTGTTGGAGAAATGTCTTCACTAGCTGAACAGATTAGAGAAGTCTGTATTTCTGATTATCAAAAAATAGAAGACATGTTGGTTATGTGTATTCAGTCAGGAGAGCTACCTTATAATCTTGATATAAGGCGTTCAGCCATCATGTTAAGGGCATTAATGACCGGGTTGCTTGAAAACTGGTTATTTGCACCAGAGAGTTTTAATATTCAGGCACAATCTGAGTCTCTGGTGGATGGCTTTATTGACACCCTAAAATATAGTCGTCACTTGCGTCGCATTGAAGATGCATCTTACTGAGTAAGTGAAACCAATAAAAAGATAATTAAGCGGTAAAGGCTATGCATCTATACATTATGGTGATGGCTCTTTCTTAACGAGCAGAATTGCCGGTACTTCAGTGCTATCATTCCATTATCTGTAAACGATGAGTAGATTAATTCATGGTTCTATTTAACCGCGGTTTGAGTGTCTTACTCAACAAAGTGGGTCTGTCATGTAATAAAAGGCCCGATATATTATATTTTCGCCAGCTGGGTCTAATCAGCCTGCTTTTTTTTCTGCTGTTTTTTCTTCACCCCGCCTCGGCTGCATTCAGCAATGATGTACCAACACGTGATGATATCCAGAACCAGCTTAAGGTGTTAACGGACCGTAATGAGCATACTCTTGAAGAGAGAGCCTCGATCGCTGATTTGGAAAAAGCACTTTCTTTCTTTGATAAGATCGAGAAGATTCAGCAGGATTCTGAGCAGCTGGAAAAAAATTTACAGCAATTACCTCAGAAGTCACAACTACTCACAGCTGAGTTAGCGAGCCTGAAAAATAATTCTCAACAAAATGAGGATGAATATAAGCACAATCTGGCGACTTTATCGCTGAAACAACTTGAATTTAAACAGAGTGTTACACTTAACAGTTTACAAAAAGCGCAGGACAACCTCGCTAACTACAATAGCCAACTGATTGGGTTGCAAACACAGCCTGAACGGGCACAAAATCTGCTGTTTAATAATGTCCAAAGATTACAGCAAATCCGTAATTTGCTTAATAATGCTGTTACGGAGCAATCGGACGTTCGCCATACTGAGATTGAATTATTACAGGTAGAGCAAGCTTTCCTGACGCAGCAAAAAGAATATCAAAAATCGGCTCTGCGCGCTAATACACGGCTGCAAACCCTTCTACAGCTACAGCGCGATTATACCTCCTTCCAGATTGAACAATTAGAGCGGCATTTCCAGTTTATTCAGGATATGGTCAATGGAAAGCACTTAATTGATTCGGAGGAAACCGCGAAAGAAGCGCAGAATTCAAATGATACCAGTCCCCATATTCAGTCTAATCCGCTGGTCAGAGAAGAAATTATGGTGAACCGTGAATTCAGTGAGCGTTTTGTGGCAGCAACACGGGATAATAATCAGCTGGTGAAGAAAAAAATTCAGGTGAAGAATTTTTTAGACAGAGCTATCCAGTCTGAACGTGATTTAAAAGAACAGGTTAAGGTGTTACGCGGTAGTTTATTGTTATCGCGTATTTTGTTTCAGGAACAGCTAAAAGTTCCCCAAGCAGTCCTGACAAAGGATTTACCAACGAAAATTGCTGATTTACGGCTGGAGCAGTTTGAAATTGCGCAGCAGCGTGATCAGCTTTATTTAGTGGACGATTATATTAATAAACTTCTGAATCAGCATGCCAATGATGTCAAAAATGAGCCTCAGGAAGCTGTTGGAGAAATCCGTAATGCGATAGGGCAATTACTGGAAATTCGTCGAGAGTTGTTGGATCAATTGAATGACCAGTTGGGGCAGCAGATCACACAAGCGATTAATTTACAGCTGGATCAGCAAGAACTGTTGAATGTGACACAATCGCTGGAACAGACGCTCGTCCAGCAGATTTTCTGGGTTAACAGCAATAAGCCGATGAACTGGGTCTGGCTGAAATCATTGCCTATTTTAGTACATGAAGAGCTGACTCACTTTAGTGTGCATTTTACTATCAGAGGGATTATTTCCGGGTTGCAGAACTCTGTCCATTTTGTCATTCCTCTATTACTGGTAGGCCTGTTTCTGCGTTGGCAGACAAAAAGTATTAATGCACATTTGAAGAAAATTTCAGCTGAAATAGGGCAGCTACGCAGGGATAGTCAGCTACATACTCCACTGGCTTTGGTTCTGACGCTGATAAAAACGTTGCCACTGGCGTCTATTATTCTGGCTATAGGTTATTGGTATTCGAAGTCAGAGGATGAACTGGGAGGAATGATATGGGATTTCTCCAGTCATTTGGCTTTATTCTGGGTTGTCTATGGCTCCAGTTACCAAATTCTGGAAAGAGGCGGGATTGGAGAACAGCATTTTTCACTCGATAGAGAAGTCTGTTCCTTATTCCGCAAAAATCTGGTCAGATTATCAGTCGCTTTACTGCCGATTTTGTTCTGGGTAACTCTGGGAGTTAAGCATCCGCTTCGTTTGGCTGATGATGTTATTGGTCAATGTACGGTGTTGATTTGCCTGCTCTTCGTTTTTATCTTTGTTTTTCCGTTCTGTCGTCAGGTATGGCGTGAAAAAAGTTCGCATATGATCCGCACGATCGTGGTGACAATGTTGACTTTTTCACCACTGATTCTGATAGTGCTGATGGTGTCAGGTTATTTTTACACTACGTTACGCTTGTCTGAACGCTGGCTTTACAGCGCTTATTTGCTGCTTCTCTGGCATATTTGCTATCAATCCTGTTTACGTGGATTAAGTCTTGCTGCCCGCCGTATCGCATATCGCCGGGCCATGTCTCGCCGTCAGGCACAGGCAAAAGAAGGTGCGGAAGGTGAAGTCATCGAAGAACCGCCAATGGCCTTGGAGCTGATTAATCAGCAATCATTACGTCTAACGACTATGGTGCTGTTTTTGATCTTTTTTATGGCGTTTTACTGGATTTGGTCTGATCTGGTAACGGTTTTCTCTTACCTTGATGGAATAAACCTGTGGCAATACAGCACGACAACCGATCAGGGAAATATTCTGCAACACGTTACCCTGAAAGATTTGGCACTCTCAGTCGCAATGCTGGTTATTTCATGGGTTATGATGCGAAATTTGCCGGGATTACTGGAAGTATTAGTGTTGTCCCGCTTACAGCTACAACAGGGTTCTTCTTATGCCATTAAGACAACGCTGACTTATTTAATCATCGGCATTGGCGGAATTAGTGCGCTGGGCACACTGGGGGTTTCGTGGAATAAATTACAATGGCTGGCAGCGGCACTTTCGGTTGGTTTGGGATTTGGGTTACAGGAAATCTTTGCCAACTTTGTTTCGGGCTTAATTATTTTATTTGAGCGTCCTGTCCGTATCGGGGATACCGTAACAATAGGGACTTATTCCGGTTCAGTCAGTAAAATCCGTATTCGGGCTACAACAATCACTGACTTTGACCGCAAAGAGGTCATCATTCCTAACCGGGCTTTTGTGACAGAACGCCTGATCAACTGGACCCTTTCTGACACTATCACGCGTATTATCATTAAAGTTGGTGTCGCCTATGGTTCCGATCTCGATAAGGTGAAAGAGGTCATGTTGCAGGCGGCGAAAAGTAATCATCGTGTAATGAGTGAACCGGAACCACAGGTTTATTTTATGAGTTTCGGTGCCAGTACGCTGGATCATGAATTGAGGCTTTATGTAAGGGAACTGGGAGATCGTAGCCGTACAGTTGATGAGGTAAACCGCAGTATAGATAAATTATGTCGGGAAAATGATATTAATATTGCCTTCAATCAACTGGAAGTTTATTTGCATAACGGTCAGGGCAATAGCCTGCAAGAGGTTAAAAGGTCGATAAGTGGTTCTCAGCGCCATATTGATGAACCTCCGACGCCTGATGATAAGCCGTTCTTACCTTAAATAATCATAATATACCCAATGGATTTCAAATTGCATCGCGGTGGCTGGGGTGAGCGAATGCTGCCAACAAAGAGGCAGTTTGAAAGACGACGGGTATAAAAGGGGGAACATTCCGGGCTGTACAATTAGGAATGTTCCTCAGATTGTTGAGGTAATTGTTTTAATTTTCCCTGTAGATCTTGTCTGACGATATCTAATGCTGCCAAAGCCGTTTCAGGGGAAATATCATTACATTCGAGCAGGTAAATGAGATCAACTGCAAGCTTGACCTCTGGTGGCGCATTTTCGAGTGACATAATGGGGGTTCCTCTAATCATTAATCAGAATGTTCCTGCTTTTCTATCGTTCTTTCTATGCGCATTAACGCCTGACGACAACGAGCCAGTCTGCCTGCCAGAGCAGCGATCTCTTTTTGCAGTTTATATTTATCGACGGACTCAGCTTTCTGAGCCAGTTGTAATTCTCGGTCATCAATCATTGCCATTAATCGGCGTTCATAATCCTGATGTTCGGCCAGACGATGATAAAGATCCTGCTCTTGTGACTGACGCCCGAATTTATCTTCCTGCTTGCGGAGAACCTGCGTGGATAATTCCCGTTTCAAAGCTTCTATTTGCATCACTAAACGTTCAGAGAGAAATTTAACCTGTACAGTGCGATTATCCCGGACGCAGCTTTTCAGCTGAACCATATTCTGATTAATTTCCAGCATATAGCCACTGAGTTTATTCGTATGACTGTGGAATAACGCCTGATCAAAACGGGCAATTGAAAATGGTATATCAGGCAGGGAAGATAATTCGGCCGCTAGCATACTGATTTGTTTTTCAAGCACATCTAATAAATTTTGTATACCCATCAGTATCCCGTTATAGTCGATAATCTTTTGGTTGAATGCTATTTCATCTGACCCGCGTTGTGTTTAATGATACGCAGGGATCAGCTGAGGATAAGCTTGATAAATATCAACAAAAATTAAGCGACAACTTGCTTTGTTGTTGCTTTTTCCCGGTAGTTTGCATAGATTTTAGCGTTTTCATTTTTTAACTGGCTGGCATTGATTATGACCGCTAACGCACAAAAACTGCAATTTATTAAAGATAGTATCGAAACAATACCTGATTATCCGAAAGCGGGCATACTTTTCCGCGATATTACCACGTTATTGGATAATCCTGTTGCATATCAGGCGACGATCGATTTATTGGTAGCCCACTTTCAGAACAAGGGTATTACCAAAATTGTCGGTACTGAAGCTCGTGGTTTCTTGTTCGGGGCACCAGTGGCACTGCGTCTGGGGGTAGGTTTTGTTCCTGTCCGTAAAAAAGGCAAACTACCCAGAGAGACGTTAAGTGAAACTTATGATCTGGAATACGGCACTGATACATTAGAAATTCATAAAGACAGCATCAAAGCCGGAGATAAAGTCCTCGTTGTTGACGACCTGCTTGCAACCGGTGGCACGATTGAAGCAACTGTGAGCTTAATCCGCCGTCTTGGTGGTGAGGTTTCAGAAGCGGCCTTTATTATTGGTCTTCCTGATTTGGGAGGCACAGAACGCCTGAAAAATCAGGGTATTGATAGCTACACCCTTGTTGAATTTCCAGGCCACTGATCGCTCTTGTTTTTGTATTGATTGCTCTGATTTTTGCATAATTGATACATCAGCCTCGCCGACTATGGTGAGGCTGTGCTAGCATGATAGGCAGTCGTGTTCAATTTCCCCGGTATTCATGAGCTATCAGGTACTTGCCCGTAAGTGGCGCCCACAAATATTTTCTGATGTGATTGGTCAGCAACATGTGTTGACTGCATTGGCTAATGGTCTTGAACACCAGCGCCTCCATCATGCTTATCTTTTTTCCGGCACTCGTGGTGTTGGGAAGACTACTATTGCCCGCCTGTTGGCAAAGGGCCTGAATTGTGAAACAGGTATCACAAAAACGCCTTGTGGGCAGTGTGTTAACTGTCTCGAAATTGAGCAGGGGCGGTTTGTCGATCTGATTGAAATCGATGCCGCGTCACGAACAAAAGTAGAAGATACCCGTGAACTGCTGGATAACGTGCAGTATGCCCCAGCCAGAGGGCGTTTCAAAGTTTACCTCATTGACGAAGTTCACATGCTGTCCCGCCATAGTTTTAATGCGTTACTCAAGACATTAGAAGAGCCGCCGGAACATGTGAAATTTTTGCTGGCGACGACAGATCCGCAGAAATTACCCGTAACTATTCTTTCGCGCTGTCTACAATTCCATCTGAAAGCACTTGATGTCAGCCAGATTTCAGGCCAGCTGGAACATGTGCTTAATGCGGAACAAATAGAGAGTGAAGCCCGAGCTCGTCAGCTATTGGCCCGCGCAGCGGACGGCAGTATGCGTGATGCTTTGAGTCTGGCTGATCAGGCGATTGCCCTTGGTGGCGGAAAACTGACAGCAGATATTGTCAGCCAGATGTTGGGAACGCTGGATGATGAACAGCCTTTAGAAATGGTTGAAGCTCTGGTTCGTGCGGATGGACAGAAACTTCTGACTTTAGTGGAACAGGTCGCAGCCCGTGGTATGGACTGGGAAAATCTACTGGTCGAAATGTTATCGTTGCTGCATCGTGTTGCGATGATTCAGTTGCTGCCTCAGCAACCAGAGATTGAGCCTTCTTCAACAGAAGGGCGCTTGCGGTTGTTGGCGAGATCAATGCCACCCAGCGATTTACAACTTTATTATCAGGCGTTGTTAACTGGCCGTAAAGATCTCCCTTATGCTCCAGAGCGTAGGATGGGGGTTGAAATGGCATTATTACGTGCTCTGGCATTTCATCCAAAAACGATAATTGAAGAAGTATCAGTCTCTAATAACGTAGATATACCGGTCGCACCGGGTACAGAATTCATGCCTCCTCAGCCAGTATCTGATAATTTTGGCTCTGTCAGCCCGACATCTGCGGCTGGTATTACAGATAAACAATCCTCTGCGCAGAAACAGAGAATGGCCCCAAGGGAGGGGTTAGAACCAGTTGCTGACAGCCCGACTGCAAAATTACTACAGGCAAAAAATCTGCTTTCGCGGCAGGAAGGCACTTCCTCAAAAGGAAGTGCTCCTCCAAAAAAGGCTGAGCCGGCAGCGTCTGTTAAGGCGAAGCCGGCGAGTTCGGCACTGGAGCGATTGGTTGCGGTGGCCGAACAACGGCCTCAGTCTTTTGTTCCCAAGGCTCGTGAAGTTAAACCGGTAAAGCAAGAAGCTTATAGGTGGCGTGCTAAAAATATTGAAGAAAAGCGGGTTGTTACAACACCAAAAGCTATCAAATCAGCACTTGAATATGAAAAAACACCTGAATTGGTGAAAAAGCTGGCTATTGAATCCAGACAACGGGATCAATGGGCGGCTGAAATTGATAATCTGAATATTCCTAAACTGGTTCAGCAGGTAGCCTTGAATGCATTTAAAGAGCAGATTAATGAAAATCAGTTCTGTCTTCATCTGCGTTCAAAGCAACGTCACCTAAATTCGGCATCGGCACAGAGATCTTTATCGGAAGCGTTGACTGAATTGCATGGAAAACCTATTGAACTCAGTATTATTGAAGATGATAATCCAGCAGTAAAAACACCGCTGGAGTGGCGACAAGCCATCTATGAAGAAAAATTGGCACAAGCGCGCCAATCCATTATTTCGGATAAAACGATCCAAACACTTCAAGAATTGTTTGATGCTGAAGTGGATGAAGAAAGTATCCGGCCTGTTTAACCCCGCAGTATGTATTGATACTGTGTCTACAGCAAAGAGAGAGAATTATGTTTGGTAAAGGTGGTTTGGGCAATTTGATGAAACAGGCCCAGCAGATGCAAGATAAAATGCAGAAAATGCAGGAAGAAATTGCAAATCTGGAAGTGACTGGTGAATCTGGTGCAGGTCTGGTGAAAGTCACTATTAATGGCGCACATAACTGCCGTCGTGTCGAAATCGATCCAAGCCTGATGGAAGATGATAAAGATATGCTGGAAGATTTGATTGCTGCGGCATTCAATGATGCGGCCCGTCGTATTGAAGAAACTCAAAAAGAAAAAATGGCTAGTGTTTCCAGCGGAATGCAGTTACCACCCGGCTTTAAGATGCCTTTCTGATGCAAACCAGCCCTCTTCTTGAATCTCTGATGGAATCATTGCGTTGTCTGCCGGGAGTCGGTCCCAAGTCAGCACAACGGATGGCGTTTCATCTTTTACAACGGGATCGCAGTGGCGGTATGCGGCTTGCTCAGGCATTGACACGTGCTATGTCTGAGATTGGACATTGTCAGGACTGTCGAACGTTTACAGAACAGGAACAGTGCACGATTTGTACCAATCCCCGCCGTCAGCAAAACGGTCAGATCTGCGTGGTTGAAAGCCCGGCGGATATCCACGCTATTGAACAGACTGGTCAGTTTGCGGGGCGCTATTTTGTCCTTATGGGGCATTTATCGCCGCTGGATGGCATTGGTCCTATGGATATCGGCTTGGATCGTTTGGAAGAACGTTTATCTTCTGAAACGCTGTCGGAAATTATTCTGGCAACTAACCCGACTGTCGAAGGAGAGGCAACTGCGAACTATATTGCTGAAATGTGTTCGCAATATGGTGTGACTGCCAGTCGTATAGCACATGGTGTTCCTGTCGGAGGGGAGCTTGAAATGGTAGACGGAACAACACTGTCCCATTCCCTTGCCGGTCGCCATAGAATTACTGATTTGTGATCATACCCCCCATTTTTTAATGGGAAATCCTAATGGATGGTGTTGTGAAACCCGCCACCATCCATAATTAGCTGCATAACTAATTGTTTTTAAATGTTTAAATAATTAATTTCACATTCTTCTTATTCCCTGAACTTGAAACTCTTAAGTTTTATCCCCATCTGATTACCATCGTCCGATTTTACATATCTGAACTGGATTTAGATTGAGGTAATAAATGAGCATGAAAGATCAAGAAACCCGTGGATTTCAATCAGAAGTCAAACAACTGTTACAGTTGATGATCCATTCTCTCTATTCCAATAAAGAAATTTTCCTCCGTGAGCTGATTTCAAACGCATCAGATGCGGCGGATAAATTACGTTTCCGTGCATTATCAGCGCCAGAGCTGTACGAAAATGATGGTGAACTGCGTGTTCGTCTGGCTTTCGATAAAGAGAATAAAACAATTACCATTAGTGATAATGGTATTGGTATGACCCGTGATGAAGTGATCGATAACCTAGGAACGATTGCAAAATCTGGTACTAAGGCATTTCTTGAATCTATCGGCTCTGATCAGGCTAAAGACAGCCAATTGATTGGTCAGTTCGGTGTTGGTTTTTATTCTTCCTTTATTGTTGCTGATAAAGTGACTGTACGTACCCGTGCAGCAGGTGCGGCGACGGAACAGGGCGTATTCTGGGAATCAACTGGTGAAGGTGACTACACTGTTGCTGATATCGAAAAAGCAGAACGTGGAACAGAAATTACCCTGCATTTACGTGAAGGGGAAGATGAATTTTTGAATGACTGGCGTTTGCGTTCTGTCATCGGCAAATATTCTGACCATATCGCCTTACCTGTTGAAATTGAAACCCAGACTAAAAATGAAGAAGATGATTCAGTTACTGTAGCATGGGAAAAAATCAACAAGGCACAGGCACTGTGGACCCGCGGTAAAGCTGAAATCAGCGATGATGAATATAAAGAATTTTATAAACACATCTCCCACGATTTCGCTGATCCTCTGAGCTGGAGCCATAACCGTGTTGAAGGAAAGCAGGAATATACCAGTCTGCTGTATATCCCTTCTCAGGCACCATGGGATTTGTGGAACCGTGAACATAAACACGGGCTGAAACTGTATGTACAGCGTGTCTTCATCATGGATGAAGCTGAGCAGTTCATGCCAAATTATCTGCGTTTTATTCGCGGATTGATTGATTCCAATGACCTGCCACTGAACGTTTCCCGTGAAATTCTGCAGGACAGTTCAATCACTCGTAACCTGCGCAGCGCACTGACTAAACGTGTATTACAAATGCTGGATAAGCTGGCAAAAGATGATGCAGAGCAATACCAGTCTTTCTGGCAGCAGTTTGGTCTGGTTCTGAAAGAAGGTCCAGCCGAAGATGGCGGAAATAAAGAAGCTATTGCTAAGCTGCTGCGTTTTGCGACTACGCATAATGACAGTGCTTCACAAACTGTTTCTCTGGAAGAATACGTCAGCCGCATGACCGAAGGTCAGGAGAAGATTTACTACATTACCGCAGATAGTTATGCTGCTGCGAAAAATAGTCCGCATCTGGAACTGTTCCGTAAGAAAGGCATTGAAGTTCTGCTGTTATCTGACCGTATCGATGAATGGATGATGAGCTATCTGACAGAATTCGACGGCAAATCATTCCAGTCAGTCAGCAAAGCTGATGAATCTCTCGATAAACTGGCTGATGAAAACAAAGCAGATCAGGAAGAAGAAGATAAAAAACTGGAACCATTCGTTGAGCGTGTGAAGACACTGCTTGGCGAACGTGTGAAAGAAGTCAAGCTGACCCATCGACTGACTGATACACCGGCGATAGTGACTACTGATGCTAACGGAATGACGACTCAAATGGCGAAACTGTTTGCAGCGGCAGGACAGTCAGCACCGGAAGTCAGCTATAACTTTGAACTGAACCCGGATCATAATCTGGTTAAAAAGGCAGCTGAAATTCAGGATGACAGCCAGTTTGCTGACTGGATTGAGCTGTTACTGGAGCAGGCGCTGTTTGCTGAACGTGGAACGCTGGATGATCCAAACCAGTTTATCCGCCGTATGAATCAATTATTATTAGCTGAAAGCGCGTAATATCGTTTAAATTATGCCAATAAACCACGCTTCAACGGAAAATGAGGCGTGGTTTGTTTTTTGATAAGCGCGAAAACGTTTACCTGTTTTCTTGAGCGACTACCATTCCAGTGGTATGGTGGTTCGTTTTCTTTAAAAAATACGAAAAGCAAATAGCAAGGGGATTTACGCGATGCGTATTATTCTGCTGGGCGCGCCAGGCGCCGGTAAGGGGACTCAGGCGCAATTTATCATGGAGAAATATGGGATCCCTCAAATTTCGACAGGTGACATGTTGCGTGCCGCAGTAAAAGCAGGCAGCGAGCTGGGTTTAAAAGCAAAAGAACTGATGGATAATGGCAAACTGGTCACTGATGAGCTGGTTATCGCTTTGGTTAAAGAGCGCATCAAACAAGATGACTGCCGTAACGGATTCTTGTTGGATGGGTTCCCACGTACTATTCCTCAGGCTGATGCTATGAAAGAAGCGGGTGTCAGTGTTGATTATGTACTGGAATTCGATGTGCCGGATGAAATTATCGTTGATCGTATTATCGGCCGCCGTGTACATGCCCCATCAGGTCGTGTTTACCATATCAAATTCAATCCACCAAAAGTGGAAAATCGTGACGATATTACAGGCGAAGAGCTGACTGTCCGTAAAGACGATCAGGAAGATACGGTTCGTAAACGTCTGGTTGAATACCACGCTCAGACTGCACCTCTGGTTTCTTACTATCAGCAAGAAGCACAGGCAGGTAATACAAGCTACTTCAAACTTGATGGGACCCGTCAGGTTGCTGAAGTCAGTGAAGAATTAGCCCGCATTCTGGGTTAATACTCTGGGGTATTAGTACCCTGAGGTATTAGTATCCCGAATAAAATAAATAGTTGTGCGACAGATTTCAGATTAATTTGATCCTGAAGCACAGAGCAGGCGGTGTGAATACCGCCTGACTTTCACCTTTCCATATCAGATCCCCCCTATAAAATGTATTATACCCTTCGTCTTTCAAGTTGCCTCTTTGTTGGCTGCGTTCACTCACCCCGGTCACATAGTTATCTATGCTCCCGGGGATGCGTTCCCTTGCCGCCGCGACGCACCTTGAAATCCATTGTGTGTATGTGACTATCACCGAGCTTTATCCTGAATTATCCGTCACTTTAATGGGTGGAGTGTTGAATAATGAGTAATCGTAATTATGGTGTGCTATTAGTTAATCTTGGTACACCAGACGCGCCGACACCTGCTGCAATAAGGCGTTATCTGGCACAGTTTTTAAGTGATCGGCGAGTCGTGGATATTCCGCCATTGATTTGGAAGCCTCTGTTGTATGGCTTTATTCTTCCTTTCCGTTCTTTCCGTGTAGCCAGGCTGTATCAGGAAATCTGGACAGATGAAGGCTCGCCTTTATTGGTTTACAGCAAACGTCAGAAACAGCGATTAAGTGAAAAACTGGGTAATATACCTGTTGAACTGGGGATGACTTATGGTTCACCTTCATTATCTCAGGCAGTAGATAAATTACTACAGCAGGGTGTTGAATATCTCATCATACTTCCGTTGTATCCTCAGTACTCAAGTACAACATCAGCGGCAGTATTTGATAGTCTCAGCAAAATATTACAGGGATATCGTACTATCCCACATCTAAAATTTATTCGCAGTTACGCCCAGCACCCGGCATATATCGCTGCATTAAAGGAAACTGTAGAACAGAGCTTTGAAAAGCATGGTCAACCTGACCGCCTGATTCTTTCCTACCACGGTATCCCTGAGCGTCTGGCTGAAATGGGTGATATCTATCCACAGAACTGTCTGGCGACAACTCAACTGCTAACGGAGTTGTTGGACTATCCGGCAGATAGAATTATGATGACATACCAATCGCGTTTTGGGCGTTTACCGTGGTTAGCACCCTATACGGATAAAACAATAGCCCTGTTGCCAGAGCAGAATGTGGAGCATATTCAGGTGCTGTGTCCGGGGTTCGCAGCCGATTGTCTGGAGACGCTGGAAGAAATTAAGCAGCAGAATAAAGCTATTTTTTTAGATGCAGGCGGGAAAAAGTTTGAATATATACCAGCACTTAACGATAATGAGGCGCATATTTCACTATTCATGCAATTAATCAATGATGCCATGAGCTAACAAATAACTGACAGTTATGGATTATGGCTGGGTTTCATACCGAAAGTACATTGGCAGATATGGATATTTTTGCTTATAGTTAGTCGGTGTATATTCTGCCAATTGTGTGATTTTTTTAGAGTATTGCTTCAAAATCAATATATAACGTAAGCTGGGACAGTAATCTGGCAGGGAATAACGAGAAGCAAAATTATTTGGATTGGACATAGAGATAATGAGTAATAAACCAGTTAAGCATACAGAGTTTTATGAGGAACATGCAGACTATTATCATCCAAAGCAAGATGATGAAATTGATCTGTTTGAACTGTTCTCCGTAATATTTCAGTCAAAATATTTGATTATTGCAATATCCTTTATTTTTGCCGTGATTGGCTTTGGTGTTGCGTCATTTTTACCACAAAAATGGACCAGTACGGCGGCAGTGGTACAACCTGAGCTGGAACAGTTTCAGCCATTAAAAAATGTATTAACAGAACTGAATGTTCTTAATCTTGATCCCAAGATTACAGAGGATTCACTATTTAAGCGTTTTGTTGAAAACTATAACTCCCGTGTACTGCGTGAAGAATATCTGGTAGATACCGATTACTTCAGAACACTGCTTGCCAGTAAAGAAGATATTACGGCACAGGCTAAAAGAAGTCTGATTGAACAGATTGTAAATAAAAATATCTCTTCAACTGTACCTAATAAAAAAGATAAAGATGATGAGTTTTATGAAACAACACTTTCTTTCAGTGCGGGGACAGCTGAAGATTCATACAAATTATTGTCTGGTTACATCAAATTTATCTCCTCTGTTGTTCGTGACCAGATAAAAGATGAACTGAATGATGCGGTGAGTCAGAAACTGTCTTACTCGAAAAAAATGTATGATATTGATTTAGACCGTATCACCAATATGCGTTCTACCGATATTGAACGACTGAAGTATGCAATTTCTATTGCCAATTCAGCGGGTATTAAGAAACCAGTCTCCAGTGGTGGTGCAGTCGTTAAGGATGACCCGGATTATTCCATCGCTCTGGGTGCTGATGCGTTGCAACGTAAATTGCAGATCACAGAAGGCATTACCGATGCAACAACGATAGATCCTGACTTACGTAACCGTCTTCTTTATATCAAAAATCTGGAAGCGGTAAATATTGATAAGCTTGATTTCCAGCCATTCAAATATATGCAGGAGCCATACGAGCCAACGGCGAAAGATTCACCTAAGCGTTTGTTAATTCTGATTGGTGCTGGCTTTATTGGTTTTATTCTGTCAGTAATGTTTGTTCTGATGCGCCATATGGTGCGTAGTCGTCAGAAGCAAGCAGCCTGAAGCTTATGAGCTGCGTTTAATTCTCAGCGGTTCATAATCACTGAACTTTGGCAGCCAGTGTGTTATCACATTGGCTGTTTCTTTTCATCAATACTGAATACTGTGCTTTTTGTTTCATAGTGGGATTATGCTAATATGGCGCATGTTTTGGCTCCATAGCAACAATCAATTATGAAATTCCCCGGTAAACGCAAATCTAAACACTATTTTCCTGTCAGTCTGAGAGACCCTCTGCTTCAGCCCATCAAAGAGATGATGGATACTGAGAATAACCGAGCATATATTGTTGGTATTGACCAGATATTGGTAGATATTGAAGCTAAGGTTGATGAAAGCTTTATCCAACGTTATAACCTGAGTCAGGGGCATTCATTAGTTATTGAAGATGATGTTGCTGAAGCGCTCTATAATGAACTGGCAGATAATAACCTCATCAGCCATGAATTTGCGGGTGGAACGATTGGTAATACTCTGCATAACTATTCTGTGCTGGCGGATGACAAATCTGTGTTGCTTGGCACCATGTGCAATAACATCCAAATCGGCAGCTATGCCTATTGCTATCTTTGTAATACTTCCAGCCGGATGGATTTGAATCATCTTCAGGGCGTCGATGGTCCAATCGGTCGCTGTTTTACTCTGATCACTGAAAATGGTGAAAGAACATTTGCCATCAGTCCGGGGCTAATGAATCAGCTTAAACCGGAAAGTATTCCTGAGCATATTATTGCAGAAGCATCAGCACTGGTAATCACGGCCTATCTGGTACGCTGTAAATCAGGTGAACCGATGCCGGAAGCAACTATGAAAGCCATTGAGTATGCGAAGAAACATAATGTGCCAGTTGTTCTGACACTGGGTACAAAATACGTTATCGCGGACGATCCTCAGTGGTGGCGCGATTTTCTGGCAGAGAATGTTTCTGTGGTAGCCATGAATGAAGATGAAGCTCTGGAACTGACCGGATTTAGTGATCCTCTGCTGGCAGCAGATATGGCACTGAATTGGGTTGACCTCGTATTGTGTACTGCTGGCCCGGCAGGGTTGTATATGGCCGGTTATACGGAAAAAGAGTCCAAACGTCAGACATCACATCCATTATTACCGGGAGCGATTGCTGAATTCAATCGCTTTGAATTTAGTCGTGCCATGCGTCAGGATGATTGTCAGAATCCTATGCGGGTCTATTCTCATATTGAGCCCTATATGGGAGGACCTGAAAAAATTATGAATACGAATGGTGCCGGAGATGGCGCACTGTCTGCCTTACTGCATGATATTACGGCTAATAGTTATCATCGTATGAATGTCCCTAATTCGAGTAAACATATGCGCTCTTGCCTGACGTATTCTTCTCTGGCTCAGGTGTGTAAGTATGCGAACAGAGTGAGCTATCAGGTATTAAGTCAACATGCTCCACGCCTGACACGGGGCTTACCAGAAAGGGAAGATAGTCTGGAAGAGTCTTACTGGGAACGTTAATTTTTGTTATTCAGGAGTATCCCCTTGAAATTCTTGGGATACTCCCTATTAATCAATTCATTATGCTGCTGATGAATTAGTTGGTGAAAATGCCGATGGTAGTGCTATCGGGCAGTCAGGTGTGGATTCAGGGAGTGAATCGGCCATCGCTCTGGCGATTTCATGTTCGCCAATAATAATATGATCAGCGCCACGTGCTGTAAGGTAAGTGATTTCATCATCGTAATGAGCACGAACGATAATATTGATATCCGGCCTGATTGCTCTTGCACTCTCAATAATTTTGCCGGCTTCATAACCATTCGGGATAGTCAGGAATAGCGCACAGGCACAATCTAGCCTTGCTAACGCCATGATATCTTCTCTGGCCGCATTCCCCATCACAGCACTAATCCCCATTTCTCCCAGCTCTTCAAATCGGGCACGAGTATCCTCAATAGCAACCAGAGGAAAATGTTTTTCCTGCAGACGCTGGCAAAGTAGGTGACCGACCCTGCCATATCCCACAACAATCGCATGGCCGCAAATATTGACAGGGATTTGAGTTTCTTCCTCTAATGTTTCTTCCAGTATCTGTTCTTCTATCGTTTCTGTTTTTTCCAGATAGCGATCCAACAGGCTGAATAAAATCGGATTCAACATAATGGAAAGAATAGCCCCTGCCAGTATCAGGTTACGTGCATCACCATCTAACACACCTAAAGTGACACCTAATCCAGCCAGAATAAAGGCAAACTCACCAATTTGGGCAAGACTGACAGAAATAGTCAGTGCCGTACGTCGTGAGTGGCCGAAAAGCCTGACCAGCAACAGTGCTGCGACAGATTTACCGATAATAATAATGGCCAGCGTTCCTAAAATGGCAATGGGTTGCTGGATCAAGATTATTGGATCAAACAACATACCGACCGAAACAAAAAACAGCACAGCAAAAGCATCTCTGAGAGGTAAAGTATCCTGTGCGGCTCTATGGCTCAGTTCTGATTCATTCAGTACCATCCCGGCAAAAAATGCTCCCAGTGCAAATGAGGCATCAAATAGCTCCACTGCACCATAGGCGACCCCTAAGGCGATGGTGAGGACAGCCAGAGTAAATAACTCGCGCGAGCCTGTACTGGCTGTTTTTGCCAGCAGCCATGGGATCAGACGGCGGCCAACAAAAATCATCAATAAAATAAATGCGACAACTTTGCCGACAGTAATAGCAAGTTCAAGAAGTAATTGGCCGATATCAGTATTATTGTTATCTAAAATACCCGCAGAAGCAGGCAGTAACACCAAAGCCAGCACCATTGCCAGATCTTCGACAATCAGCCAGCCAATGGCAATTTTCCCCCTCTGACTGTCAATGAGTTGGCGTTCTTCCAGTGCTCTGAGCAGTACTACGGTACTGGCGGTGGACAGGCAGAGGCCAAAGACAATTCCGCTGAATAAACCCCAGCCCAGTAATTTTGACAGGCCGGCTCCTAATAGCGTTGCCACGGCAATCTGGGCAATTGCTCCCGGGATTGCAATTGATTTTACGGCTAATAAATCTTTGAGTGAAAAATGCAGACCGACACCAAACATCAGTAAGATCACGCCAATTTCTGAAAGTTCAGGCGCCAGAGAAGTATCGGCAACAAAACCTGGTGTAAAAGGTCCGGCAAGCACACCGGCCATAAGATAACCTACCAAAGGTGAGATTTTCAGACGCTGTGCAAGCATGCCAAGCAGATAGGCGAGGAGAAAACCGCCAACAATAGTCGTGATGAGAGGTGTCGAATGCTCCATCAAGTCTCCTTCTGGGTTGGATAAATGTAATAGGATGTATTATCAGATTGGGTAATTATTAATTTTACAAATAATTTGAAATACTTGCTTGAAAAATATACTTTTTTGAGAAAATGAGGATGATCTACATAAAGAGCATTGTAATGGTATTTTATGT
>NZ_CAWQMW010000036.1:0-8116 GCF_963895965.1 Xenorhabdus sp. PB30.3
AAACTGAAATCTATAGACTCTATAAACAATAAATTTATATTTATTAATATCAAAACTATTTTTAGAAAATACAAAAGTTTAATATATTTATTATTAATAAAATATTAATAGTGGATTCTATTAAAGATACATTTAAAGAAGATTCCCTAATATAAAAACATAAGACCAGATTTACTCTATTTCAGTTATACATAACATTAAACATTTCGGTGTATTTCAAAGTAAGCCAAATGTGACATTAGGTGATTAATGTCACATATAGACATTTTTCACGGCTAATAAGAGATTTCGGTTCTATAAATAATAATGCACCGGAGATTTATTGCATTGTCACCATTACTGGACTGGTGCCATATGAGGAATAAAAAATGAAAATATTAAAAACATTATTAGTGACTACTGGTTTACTTTTCAGTGTCAATACCTTTGCAACCAGCGCCCCTGACAGAACTGAATGTATCGCTCCAGCTAAGCCCGGTGGCGGGTTTGACTTAACCTGTAAATTAGCTCAGGTCTCATTATTAGAAACTAAAGTTATTAATTCTCCTATGCGGGTAACATTTATGCCCGGTGGAGTCGGCGCTGTTGCTTACAACGCTATTGTTGCCCAACGGCCTGCCGAGCCGGGAACGATTGTCGCCTTTTCCGGTGGTTCGCTGTTAAATCTTGCTCAGGGAAAGTTCGGGCGTTATAACGTGAATGATGTGCGCTGGCTGGCAGGTGTTGGTACTGATTACGGTATGATTGCCGTTCGTCAGGACTCTCCTTATAAAACCTTAAAAGACCTCCTCAATGTCTTTCAGAGCAACCCCGCCAATCTTGTTTTTGGTGCCGGTGCTTCCATCGGCAGTCAGGATTGGATGAAAACCGCATTACTAGCCAAAGAAGCCGGTATTGATCCACACAAAATGCGTTATGTCGCCTTTGAAGGTGGTGGAGAAGCCCTTACCGCCCTGTTGGGTAACCATATTCAGGTTTTTTCCGGCGATATCAGCGAGGCTCTACCATACCTGACAAGTGATAAAATCCGTGTTCTTGCTGTCTATGCAGACAAAAGACTTGATGGCGTTCTGGCAGGTATCCCGACCGCTAAAGAACAGGGTTACGACATTGTATGGCCGGTGATCCGGGGTTTTTACATGGGGCCGAAAGTTTCTGATGAACAATATCAATGGTGGGTTAACACGTTCAACAAACTGCAACAAACCGACGAATTTAAAAAACAGCGTGAGCTGCGTGGTCTGTTTGAATTCAATATGACAGGCAAAGAGCTGGATGATTATGTGAGAAAACAGGTTACTCAGTACCATGAAATGGCTAAATCTTTTGGTTTAGCAAAATAATAGGGACTGTATTTATGAGTGATCGTATTTTTGCCGTCATCTGGTTAGTGTTGTGCGGAATAGGGCTGGTCATTGGCTGGGGCATCCACAGTGAATACAGTTATGAACCACTAGGCCCTCGCCCTTTTCCGATTGCTATTATTTCGTTAATGGCACTGTGCGCACTGCTGCTGCTATTCAAAAAACCTGAAATAGTTAACTGGCCTGCTCCACAAACATTACTTCGTTTATTATTGCTGATTATCTCACTGATCTTTTATGCCGGAACGTTTGAGTGGTTAGGCTTCCCTCTGGCAACAACATTATTGACTGTCAGCATCGCATTGCTGTTTAACGCCACGCTTCCCGCCGCAATTATTTCTGGCTTGATCTTAGGTATCTCTCTCTTTTTTATCTTTGATCACCTGTTAGATGTCACCCTGCCAATTGGTAGCCTGTTCAGGTAAGGAGATAAAAATGGATACATGGATATACCTAACACATGGTTTTGAAGTCGCATTAATCCCTAAAAATCTGATTATTGCATTAATCGGTTGTTTTATTGGGACTGTTGTTGGCCTGCTTCCGGGGCTTGGCCCAATCAATGGAGTTGCGATTTTATTACCTCTGGCGTTTGCTCTGAAACTCCCGGCAGAATCCGCCTTAATCTTACTGGCAACGGTCTATATTGGCTGTGAATATGGAGGGCGGATATCTTCAATTCTGCTGAATGTGCCGGGGGATGCCGCTGCCATTATGACCGCTCTGGATGGGCACCCAATGGCAAAACAAGGGAAAGCCGGGGTTGCATTATCTATCTCAGCAGTCAGTTCATTCTGTGGCTCAATTCTGGCTATTGCCGGGATCATTTTGTTTGCGCCTCTTCTGGCAAAATGGTCTTTAGCATTCGGGCCTGCTGAATATTTTGCCCTGATGGTTTTTGCAATTGCCTGTCTTGGCAGCATGATGAGCCAGAACCCGGTTAAATCGCTACTGGCGGCCTTGATTGGTTTGGGTTTAGCCACCGTTGGCGTTGATTCCAACACCGGTGTTTATCGCTTCACCTTCGATAGTGTCCACCTCTCCGACGGAATTCAGTTTATTGTCGTTGTTATTGGGCTATTTTCTGTCAGCGAAATTCTGTTGATGCTGGAAAGTACGTCTACCGGCCAAAAAGTCATAAGTAAAACCGGAAGATTACTGTTTAATAAAAAAGAAGCCAAAGCCTGTACCGGGCCAATATTACGCTCATCAGTTATTGGTTTCTTTGTCGGAATACTGCCCGGCGCCGGAGCTACCATTGCCAGCGCAATCACCTACATGACAGAAAAAAGAATCAGTGGTAACAGTGATTCGTTCGGTAAAGGTGATATCCGGGGGGTTGCTGCCCCTGAAGCGGCCAATAATGCATCCGCTTGTGGTTCATTCATTCCCATGCTGACACTTGGTGTCCCCGGTTCAGGTACGACAGCGGTAATGATTGGCGCACTGACGCTCTATAACATCACTCCGGGACCTGCAATGTTTACCGAACAGCCGGATATTGTATGGGGATTAATCGCTGCCCTGCTGATTGCCAATATTCTATTGCTAATTATGAATATCCCAATGATTGGCCTATTTACCCGTATGCTAAGTATTCCACTATGGTTTTTGGTACCGGTCATTGCCAGTATTTCAGCAGTCGGCGTTTATGCTGTACACAGCACCACGTTCGACCTGATGTTAATGGTTGGTCTGGGAGTTTTTGGTTACATTCTCAGGAAAATGAACTTCCCAATGTCACCACTTATTCTGGGGTTTGTGCTCGGTGAAATGCTGGAGCAAAACTTAAGGCGGGCACTTTCAATCAGCAACGGTAGTTTTGATATCCTGTGGAGCAGTGCTATCGCTCAGTCTCTGCTGGTTTTAGCTGCACTGGTTCTTATTATTCCACCTACATTACGGATCATTCGCAAAAAGCGGCAGAAGAGCAGGAAAATTTATAGCCAATCCACATAACTGATGAATTGGCTATTATTCAGAACGATAAAATTTTCAGTTTCAGAAAATCAGTCAGAATATTTACGCATTACCAAAGATGCATTTGTACCACCGAACCCGAAGCTATTGGACATCACTGTTGTTAGCTCGCGTTCGGTTGGTTCTGTAATAATATTCATACCAAGCGCTTTTTCATCCAGCTCTTCGATATTAATGCTCGGTGCAATAATCCCGTGCTCCAGCATCAACAGGCTGTAGATTGCTTCCTGAGCACCCGCCGCTCCCAAAGAATGCCCGGTCATCGCCTTAGTCGCTGAAATTGCAGGTGTGTTATCACCAAATACTTCTCGGATAGCTTCCAGCTCTTTCAGGTCACCAACCGGTGTCGATGTGCCATGTGTATTGATATAGTCTACTTCACCATCAATACCGTCCATTGCCATTCTCATACAACGAACAGCCCCTTCGCCTGAAGGTGCTACCATATCCATACCATCGGAGTTTGCTCCGTAGCCAATAACTTCAGCATAAATATGCGCGCCACGGGCTAATGCATGTTCTAATTCCTCAACAACCACGATACCGCCACCGCCTGCGATAACAAAGCCGTCACGGTTTTGGTCATAAGTACGGGAAGCACGATCCGGCGTTTCATTATATTTGGTGGAAAGCGCGCCCATTGCATCAAATTCACAGGCTATTTCCCAGCTAAGCTCTTCACCGCCACCAGCAAAAATAACATCCTGTTTGCCAAGCTGGATTAACTCAACAGCATGACCGATACAATGCGCAGAGGTCGAACAAGCAGAACTGATCGAATAGTTAACGCCTTTAATTTTAAATGGTGTTGCCAGACAGGCTGAAATGCCGGAAGCCATTGTTCTTGTAACCATATAAGGCCCGACACCCCGTAAGCCACGGGCACGCATACCATCTGCACAGACAACCTGATTATGAGGAGAACCACCACCAGAGCCAACAACCAGCCCTGTGCGTAAATTAGAAACCTGATCATCTGACAGGCCTGAATCTTTAATTGCCTCGTCCATTGCCAGATAAGCATAAACAGAAGCATCACTCATAAAGCGCTGTGTTTTTCGGTCAATCAAACCTGTTGTATCCAGTTTGACATTTCCCCAAACTTGGCTGCGAAGCCCCATTTCTTTGAATTCTTCGGAAAAAGTTATCCCGGAAAGGCCTTCTTTCAGAGATTTAAGCACCTCTTTCTGGTTATTACCAATACTGGAAACAATTCCCAGACCAGTGATTACTGCTCTTTTCATTAATTACCTCATCAATATGTTTACCTGCGGGATTTCCTACTCGCACTTTAGCGTACACTTGTACGCTGAACAAGTCCGATCAGGTTAAAAATCGTGGAACAATTGATCAGAGTCAGTTCTTAAGATCCTCAATAGGTGGTGTAACAGCACCAAGACCGTTAAAATCCCCCATTATTCTTCGCAACAATACAGGTCTTATTTTGAAAAACAGTATCGTGAAAAACAGCGCTATCAGTAGCGCGACCCTAAGCTGGAATGAACAGGGCACACCTATCTCTGAGCAGTTTGATGATGTTTATTTTTCAAATCAAGACGGGTTGGAAGAAACGGTATATGTATTTTTGAAAGGCAATCATTTTCCTCAACGTTTTAGCACCCATCCTCGTTCTGATTGCGTTATAGCTGAAACCGGATTTGGTACAGGGTTAAATTTTCTGGCGATATGGCGCGCTTTCTCAGCTTTCAGGCAGCAGTCACCCGAAGCCACATTAAAAAAACTGCATTACATTAGTTTTGAAAAGTATCCATTAAAAATCGCAGATCTAAAAAATGCCCACCAGCGCTGGCCAGAACTTCAGCCATTCTCTGAAGAATTATGTCAACAATGGCCCTTACCACTCTCAGGTTGCCATCGATTAATTCTTGATAATGGTGCTATCACGCTGGATCTTTGGTTTGGTGATGTAAATGAGCTATTACCCAAGCTAACTTCTGGTCTGAACAGCAAAATTGATGCATGGTTTTTAGATGGTTTTGCCCCATCTAAAAATCCACAAATGTGGAGCGAACAACTGTTCACTTCTATGGCAAAATTTTCCCGTCCGGAGGGGACATTTGCGACATTTACTTCCGCCGGTTTAGTTCGCCGTGGATTACAGGAAGCAGGTTTTGATGTCAAAAAAATAAAAGGTTTCGGACGTAAACGAGAGATGCTGACGGGATTTTTACTTCCCACAGCTCATAATCCCAGTTCCGATACCCCCTGGTTTACCCGCCAAAGCGCAACATACACTGATGATATAGCCATCATTGGCGGTGGTATTGCCAGTGCACTCACTGCCCTAGCTTTATTGCGTCGTGGTGCAAAAGTCACTCTATATTGTCAGGATGAACACCCCGCACAGAATGCGTCAGGTAATCAACAAGGCGCACTGTACCCCTTACTGAATGGTCAGAATGATCCACTAGAGCGATTTTTTACCTCCGCATTTACCTTTGCCCGTCGCCAGTACGATCACCTGACTGATCAGGGCGTTTTATTTGATCATCAGTGGGATGGAGTTATCCAGCTGGCCTACGATGAAAAATCGGATAAAAAAATCTCAGGGATACTCCAGACAGTATGGCCAGAAGAAATTGCTGTTGAAATGGATCGCCAGCAACTGAGCCAGATTAGTGGGCTGGATGTCAATTATCATGGGGTTCATTACCCACAAGGAGGATGGTTATATCCGGGGCAGCTGACTCAGGAAGCCATCAAGCTCGCACAACAACGTGGTATGTGTACGCACTTCAATCATAAAATAATACGTCTGGCTCAGGATGAAAACGGCTGGCAGCTACATATTGAACATCAGGGGCAAGTACAGGTTAAAACCCATAAAGTGATTGTTATTGCCAATGGTCACTGTTTGCCACAATTTGAACAAACTGAAAAGCTCCCAGTTACCGCTGTTCGTGGACAGGTCAGTCATATCCCAACTACCGAGCGTCTCAGCCAGCTAAAAAGTGTGCTCTGTTACGATGGTTATATGACGCCTGTCAATCCACACAATCAATATCACTGCATTGGCGCCAGTTACCAACGTAATTTTCTGGATATTGAGTATTCCTCCGCCGAGCAACAAGAAAACCGAAACCGTTTATTGAAGTGTTTTCCTGATGTTGAGTGGGTGAAAGAGGTTGATATATCAGAAAATAAATCTCGTCAGGGAATACGCTGTGTCATTCGGGATCATATGCCAATGGTGGGTAATGTGCCTGTTCTCAGGGAGATTCTGGAAAAGTATTCCAGTTTACCCCAACAAATGCAGTCCGGAGAGAAGATTGACGAGTCCCCTTGTTATCCTGACCTGTTTGTTATTGGTGCGTTAGGATCTCGTGGCTTATGCTCTGCCCCTTTAAGTGCTGAGTTACTCGCAGGACAAATTTTTGGTGAAGCTCTACCGCTTGATGATGAAACATTAGCGGCTTTAAACCCTAACCGCTTCTGGGTCAGAAAACTGTTACGTGGAAAAAAGGTAAAAACCGAAAAAACTTAAATTACACTGATGTTACACAGCAATTAAATAAGCTAATCTCCAGTCACGTAGATAAGTTATGTGACTGGGGGCATGATTACTAACTAAATTACAATCGGTTCATATAATTATAGGGCGTTTCATAGCACAACGCTGTTCTGCCGAAAAACCATATTCAATTTCACCTTGCAAAATCTGTTGTAATTCCTCACTCATTTCCTGTGGTTCCAGGATAACAAACCCCAGTTTTTGGTAAAAAGGCGCATTCCAAAGGATATTACGGAAAGTTGTTAAAGTGACAGACTGTAATTGACGTTGTTCAGCAACTTGAATAACTGTTTCCATTAATTTCTTGCCTATGCCATTTCGTTGCCAATCCCCATGCACAGACAGTTCAAAAATATGTAACCCGTCCTCCAGAGGTTTCGCCAGAATAAAACCTACAGGAACACCCTTATTATTTATTGCAACCCAGCTATTGTGTTGCGTAATATAGCCCAAATGTTGTTGTTCAGTCTGTACATGACCATCAGAAATCCAGGCTAATTCAGGTATGAGACAAAATAGTTGCGCAGCGGAATTTTCAATTATAGCTAACTGATTTATATCTGATAACTGTGTTGGCCGAATAGTAAACATTATACCACCTCGGTAATTATTTAGGATGGAAGCATCAATTTCATTGCGGCGATAATAATACCAGAAAAACCGAACATCATTGTTACCATCCATTTTGTCTGAGATGTTATTTTCTCTAATAGCGTCTTATGGATAGATGCCATTTCTTTATTTACAGATGCAATCTCAGTATGGATGAGTACCTTTACTGATTCAATATCAGCCTTAGTTGCATAGGTATTTTTTATAATTCCTACGTCTATTTTTAGCTCAGTTACATCTGATTTTAACTCTGCTACATCTGACTTTAACTCTATTACGTCTGTTTTTAATTGTTTTACATCTGTCTTTAGCTCTATTACATCTGATTTTAACTGTGTTACGTCTATTTTTAACAGTGAAACATCTGTTTTTAATTGTGAAACATCTACCCCCATATTTTCAAATCTTTTTTCTAATATTACATTCATTTCCGTTCTCCCTGTCAGGTTGAAAGTACTAAAACTTATCGATTCAGGTAAAAAGTACTTTTTATATTGCTGATTGTAATCCCCATATTCCCTTTGAACAGCATTGTCCTCAATTCTCATATACCACCTCCGAAATATCCTTTTTCTATTCTGTGTTTTTACAGAGAATTTATATTCATTGTTTTTAAATAACCAATAAA
>NZ_CAWQMW010000037.1:0-8092 GCF_963895965.1 Xenorhabdus sp. PB30.3
GATTTTAACGGGATTGATTGCTTACTGCCTTAAAGAGAAAAAGCCATCACTGAAAATTTTCTACTCAGAAGAAGATATTTCAGCAATATCTTAAGCGGAATTGGGGTTAATAATAGTAAGAGTCTGGCTATGTGGTGGTATTCCCCTGACTTTTTATGGTGAAATGAGGCTAAGGTTGATGTTTATTGTCGTAAATCAGAACAGGCCAAAGAGCATGGAAAAAGAAGTGGAGGGCATTAGCATTACTGCCATTATATTTGCTGCAAGGTTTTTCAGGTGGAATACACTTACCCAAAAGAATATATTGTCGATATAGTAATGAATAACGGGGGATATCTGCCGTTCAGATCCGCTGTCTCGCTTTGGTTAAATATTTTATGATGACTTATCTAATACCATGCACGATTAGTCATTATGCCCGTTGGGGGAAAGTCCCTCACAAACAGTTGCAACTATAGTGCTAAAATCCTATTTGCATCAATGCCATCATTTCTTTGTCTGTTCTCGTCTGACTATCCGAAAACTCAGTATTGCGCCCAATATTAGAAGAATAGCGATACAAAGCATGGCAGCAATAAATGCAGATGATATGGCTGATACATCATGCCGTGAACCAAGTACGCTAAAGAAAATACCGCCAATAATAGCCACGCTGAGTGCTGCGCTGATTTGTAGTGTTGAGTTTATAATTCCAGAAATCATTCCAGAATAGCCTGCATCTACACGGCTGATAATCATTTTGACCAGAGTTGGTAGAGCCAGACCTTGACCATACCCGATCAAAAATAATATCAAAGCCAGCAAAACTCCAGACGGGGGATGGTCTGGTAGAGTTCCGGAAATAAGGATTATCAATGCGATGAAACCTGCTGCTTCTAGCGTCATGCCAGCAGAATTAACGAATCGACCCAGCCATCGTCCAGCAATTGGGGTGGATAATGGACCCAGTAGGAAGCCCAATCCAAAAGGCAGAAAAACCAAACCCGCTGTTAATGGTGTTTCATCGAGTGCTCCCTGAAGGTAGATGGACAACAGGAGAAAGAAGGCGGCAATTGAGTAGAATAGCAGTGCGACAACTAATCCTGTGCGTAGACCAGGCGTTTGGAACGCTGATGGGTTAATCAGTGGTTCACCGCCGTTTGCAGCCAGGCGGGTTTCATAACGCCAGAAAACTACTGCCAACACTGGAGATAGAGCCAGTGATATCCAGGCCCATAGTGGCCATCCGGCTTCACGGCCCTCAATTAATGGAATGACTACACAGCCTAGTGTTAACACGGACAGCAATACGCCAGTGAAATCTAGCCGACGGCTACGCTGTATTCTTGTTTCCTGCAATAACGGAAGGCCGAAAATAAGGACGAGAATGATGATAGGTATATTCACGAGGAAGATGAGTCTCCACCCCAGTCCAAAGATATTTAAGGAAATCAGCATTCCTCCGAATACTTGGCCGATTACAGAGGCCAAGCCGAATATTGCACCATAAATTCCCAATGCTCTGGGTTTTTCGGCATCAGGGAAAATGGCCTGAATTGATGCTAATGCCTGTGGAGCCATGATAGCTGCAGTTAGTCCCTGTAAGGCCCGTCCGATAATTAATACCCAAGGTGACGTGGCAAGGCCACACAAGGTTGAAGCGAGAGCAAACCCTGTCAGTCCGATGAAAAAGATGCGATTACGGCCATAAATATCTCCCAGGCGACCACCCGTAATCAACATAACGGCATACATGGTTGCATAAGTAGAGATAATCAGTTGTTGGCCTGCTGGACTTATACCCAGTTCATCTCTGATGTCGGGTAACGCCACATTGACAATAAAAAAATCGAGTGGAGGAAGAAACGCTCCTACTAGCAATATGGCAAACATAATCCAGCGCTGGGGAGGTGAGTCCCTTTTAGTGGCATTCGTATCTATCATGTTTTGCTACCTTTATGTATATAGGAGTAAATCAGCTCAAAACTAACTGAGTGTGTTATAGCAGAAGTTAGTCTGCATAATCATTTCTGCTTCAATAGGGCTGGGGTTACCAAATTCGTATAGCCTATTGGTAAATTAGCTATTTTCGTCTGCTTAGATTGATTTAAGCGTTGAAGCCACCATCTACGTCAATCACTGCGCCCGTAATGTAACGCCCACTGTTACTAGCTAAATATAATACGGTTTTAGCAATATCTTCGGGTTGGCCATAGGTATTGAGAGCTAGTTTAGCCAATGTAGATGAAGCTCGCGGTCCATTGGCTGGATTCATATCGGTGTTGACTGGTCCAGGATTAATTAAGTTGACTGTGATGCCTCGTTTACCCAGATCATGGGCGACACCTTTTGTTAAACCAACCAGAGCTGACTTACTAGTAGCATATAAGCTGATATCCATTCCATATATCAATGGATTTATTGTCGTGAAATATGCATTTTGCGCAACGCCTGTGGACTAATACCAAATCGTTGGTGAAAGTGATAACGAAGGGAGTTGGCGCTGCCAAACCCCGCTTGCTGGGCTATTTGCTCAATACTGAAATGGGATTCATTGAGCGCCTGTTGTGCACGATTAAGTCGTTCATTCATTAGCCAGCGGGCAGGCGTAAGTCCAGTTGATTCCTGAAATCGACGGGTCAATGTTCGAGGGCTCATACCAACATGGCTAGCCAGAGAATCAAGCGTGTGCTTCTCTGCGATATTTTTATGTAGCCAGTCAAGCAGAAGGCCAAAACGCTGACTTTCCCGACTGCGGGCAACAGGGCGAAGCTGTTGCTGAGTCTGGCTTCCATCTCTGTGAGGTTGAAGGACTAGGCGACGGGCAACGCTATTGGCAATATCAAGCCCGAAATCGCTGCGTACTACATGTAGACACAGGTCAATCCCTGCTGCGCTACCTGCCGAGGTCAATAAAGCATCATTACCTACATATAGCACATCATCCACAACGTTTATCGCCGGGAAACGTTGCTGGAGTTCACTGGCGTAACGCCAATGTGTCGTCGCCTTATGTCCATCCAGCAAACCTGCTGCAGCCAGTACGAATACACCAGAACAAATAGATATCAGGCGGCAACCGCGTTGATGGGCTGCTCGAAGTTCATCGCACAACGTTTGCGGAACAGGCATGTTCACACCACGCCAGCCAGGAATGACGATGGTGTCTGCTTCCTTAAGCAATTCATACCCACCATCAACAACGATGCGGATCCCTCCGGTTGCCTGTAATTCGCCTTTATCAACAGAAGCAACAGCAAAACGATACCAATTATCCCCCAATTCAGGCCGTGAAAGCCCAAAAACTTCCACGGCTACGCCAAACTCGAAAGTACATAGCCCATCATAGGCTAGTGCAACGACCAATGGGCGAGAAAATGTTGTCGTGATCTTGGCGGAATCTGTCATGGTCTGTAGGTGTTTTAAGGTTAATTATTTGATGAAATATAGAAGTAATACAAAAACTGATTTTATCACAAGAGGAACACAATATGAGTACAGTCACTGATATTTCAGCTGCCACACCTGAAAAAGCCATTGCCTATTTCCAGCAGCGTCTTAGCATGGAAACAGATTGTGCCGACGTACATTCCGCAATAGTTTCTGGTGAAAGAGACTTTGTGCTTTTACATGTGGTTGGTAGTGCAGCTAGTTTTGCCCATTGCCATATCCCTGAAGCGTTTCATCTTCCTCATCGTCTGATTAATACAGCGTCCTTAGATAGGTGGCCAAGGGAAACTCAATTTGTCGTCTATTGTGCAGGCCCCCACTGTAACGGAGCCGATCGCGCGGCACTGAAGCTGGCTCAACTAGGTCGCCCGGTAAAAATAATGATTGGCGGTATTAAAGGCTGGGAGGATGAAGGTTTTGCTTTTGCTACAGCCTGAAAGGGCTCTGTGCCAAAAATCTGACGACTGTTATGCCTGAACGGGCCATTTCCGGCTGAAGTCTGCGATTAACCCGTTCTGCTATCTCACGATATTATAATTCGCTGGGCTATTACAAGAAATTTTTTAGCTAGAGAAATAAAACAAAAAGTGGCTTATTGCTGGGGGTCCTTAGCGGCCCACCAGACAATATGGAGCTATATAATTTCCGCTTTTGGCACAGACTGTGTAAAAACCCTTGATCACCTTTTGGTCTAAGTACGATGTACTTATGATCAATTGCTCTTAGCTACCGATCCAATCTCAAAGCCAAGTCCAGTATCATCAGATTGGTAAGCATAATCATGGAGATTCTGGCATGTCTCACCATATTACTGGTCAATCAAGGCATCAATCCACGCTCTTTCCAGAACTCATGGACGACTTTGTTAGCGAAGATAATCCAGTGCGAGTTATTGATGTCTTTGTTGAACATCTAGATTTACTCGACTTAGGTTTTGAAAGCGAGAATCCCAAGTCAACTGGCCGTCCTGGATATCACCCTGCCCTGATGCTCAAGCTCTACATTTACGGTTATTTAAATCGAATTCAATCATCGCGACGGCTGGAGAAGGAATGCAACCGCAATGTCGAGTTAATGTGGCTGCTTGAACGTTTATCTCCCGACTTCAAAACGATTGCAAACTTCAGAAAGGATAATGGTAAGGGAATTAAAAACGTTTGCCGTAAATTCGTCGAGTTATGCCGACAACTCAACATGTTTGAAGATGCCGTGTTCGCTATTGATGGTAGTAAATTCAAAGCCGTCAATAATAAATCCAAAAACTACACCCCCAGTAAAGTGCAGTTTCATATCGAGCGAGTTGAAAAAAGTATCGAGAAATATTTAAGCCAGATGGATGCTAAAGATGAGAACGAAAAAGAGTCTGATCCGACCGTCGCAGCATCGAAATTAGCCTGGCTAAAGCAGCGCTTAGTTGAGCTAAAAGCACTCGAAAAACAAGTTAATGAGCATCCGGACAAACAGATATCACAGACGGATCCTGATGCCCGCTTGATGAAAACACACCACATGGAAAGACAAGTCTGCTACAACGTGCAAACGGCGGTCGATACAAAGCACCATCTCATCGTTTGCCACGACATCGTCATGACAACAGACCGAGGTCAACTGACATTAGTTGCCGAGCAAGTCCAAAAGGTGTTGGGGAAGAAATCGATTATCGTGTTAGCCGACAAAGGCTACTTCAGTCGAAATGATATCAAAGACGCCCATGAGCAAGGCATCACGGCGAATGTGCCACAAATTGACACTTCAGGTTCGGAGAGCAAAGGCATTTTTAACAAGTCTCTCTTCAAGTACGACAACGGCAGTGATGTATACATTTGTCCGGCGGGTAAAAGGTTACAAAACCGAATGAAGGTCATGGAGAAAGGTGTAGAACTGGATGTTTACTTCAACAATTTAGCGTGCAATGAATGCCCAATCCGATCTCAATGCACAACATCAAAGAAAGGTCCCCGTCGCATAAGACGATGGATACATGAATCGATTATTGATGACATGCAAAAACGGTTGGACGAGAATCCGGAATTCCCGGTGATAAGGAAACAGAGTGTTGAGCATCCGTTTGGCACGATAAAAATGTGGATGGGAGCGACTCACTTTTTGACTAAACGCCTCAAAAATGTGAGCACTGAAATCAGCCTCAGTGTTCTTGCTTACAATCTGAAACGTATGATGACCCTACTGGGAACTGTCGGTTTGATGGCGGCCATCCGTCTGAGCTAAGTGATAAAGGAAGCTTAGTTTCACCAAAAATCTGCCCCAAACGCTCAAGGCACGCTGCTTTTAAATGACTTCATATTACAAGCCACCAATCTGCATCAAAACATTGTGAATGTGATGAGCGCTAATCGGGTTGCTTAAATGCAACCCAACTCGATGTTTGTTGGATGAAATCACGGTTTTTACACAGTCTGGGCACTGAACTGACTATCAGATTAAAGATGGAATAATACAACTATGGACTGTATAAAAAGCAGACTTTGTTGGCAGTACCAACAAAGTCTAAAAAATCATCTTTTATTCAGTATATTATAAGTATTAAGTAATGTTACTTCCGGCGTTTCTTAGCAAAATCATACGGTGTGATATGTTTTTCCCTGTTGGCATCTAGATAATCAGCCCACCATTGCACCATCAACCGTCGCTCATCTAAATGTTTAGAGGTGTGAATATAGGCAGCTCTGACGTTTTTTCTTTCAACGTGGCTTAACTGGCGTTCGATGGCATCATCATTCCACAATCCTGACTCACCCATTGCACCGCGAGCCATCGTTCGGAATCCATGCCCGCAAACATCGGTTTTGGTGTCGTAGCCCATGCCACGAAGGGCATTATTAATCGTGCTTTCACTCATGACCTTTTGTGGATCGTGATCGTTAGATGGAATGTAATTTTCTCTTCCATGAATCGACGAAAGAATTAGCCTGGCAACAACTCAAAGAAGTTCTCGCAACAAACCAACCTCACCGCATTATCATCAAGCCTTGGAAAAACACCAGAAGCCAATCTCAGAACGCTACCGCTCATATGTGGTTTGGTGAGATTAGCCGTTATCTGAAATCCCAAGGCGGGAATTACTCACCAGAAAAAGTCAAAGACATGCTCAAGCATACCTTCTTGGGCTATGAGGTGGTGGATCGGGTTGATGCGAGAACGCAGGAAATTGAGCACGTCAGGACACTCCGCCAGACATCCAAGCTGGACACTGGCGAGATGTTTCGATTCATGGAACAAGTTGAGCAGTGGGCAGCAGGTATCCATTGCTTTGTGACGATACCGGAAAACTCAGAGTATATGAGACTTAGGCGGGAGCAGAATCAGTGAAATACCTCCCATTCACACTCTTTTGGATAACAGTCACACTGATTATGGGACTGGCTTTAGGGGGATAAGGTGGCAAGGTTTCGACAACGGAAATGTAAAATTTGCAGCGAGAAGTTCCAACCGGTATTTCCAAACGAACAATGGTGCAGTCAGGAACATAAAGAAGAGTACGCCATTCAACTATACCGACAGAAAAACAAGAAAGAGGAACAAGCCCGACAACGAGAACGACGACAAAAAGAAGTAGCCAACCGAGATAAACTCAAAGCCCGCAAGTTAGCCGTAAAACCCCGCAGTTATTGGATTCAACAAGCCCAACGCGCCGTAAATGCCTATATCAGAGAACGAGACCGCGACTTACCGTGTGTCTCCTGTGGTACGCACACGTCTTCTCAATGGGATGCAGGGCACTATCGGACGACCTTAGCAGCGCCTCAGTTGAGATTTGATGAACGGAATATTCAACGGCAGTGCATCGTCTGTAACCAGCATAAGTCCGGGAATATTGTTCCTTACCGGGTTGAGTTAATCCGGCGCATTGGTCAGGCAGCGGTAGATGCTATTGAGTCCAATCATGATCGGCATCGATGGACGATTGAGGAATGTCAGTCTATTCGGGATGAGTACAAAGAAAAGCTCAGGGAATTACGGGCGCGGGAGGAGGTATGTTTACCGAACTAGAGCCTGCAATTGAAGAGGCCAGATATCTGAAAAGAAAAACAGGGCATCACCGCTGCATTCTCCAACTGGAGGGCGGAAGGATGGTTGTCAGGGTACATAGAAAATCAATGGCGGGAATTTTGATGTATACGACGCGTCGAGATAAAGAACATACGGTATTGCCGGAGGTAAGATGAGGGATATTAACAGCTACAGGCATGTAGCCAACGCGCCAAGGAAATCATACCTAGGTAAAGCGCGCAGATTAACGCCAGCCCAAGAACGATGGGTTAAGGCTATATTATCACTCTGGGTTGATGAAATGGGAGGTTCAGCCTACTCTGGAGGATATGGAGGTAGTGGCTGCGATGGTATTTGGCGATTTGTCAGTGGATGGTCAGGAGAGCAGCAAGAGAAGTTTATGGATGTATTCGATAGTTTAAGAACTGCCGGGTATAGAGGGGAAGAGCTACTAAAAAAAGCTCATATGATTTTATTCCCCAATCACTCACTCAGTGACATGTTTAAACGTGCCAACGATACTCCCGTTCTCAGACAATAGTTAACCCGAATTCTGGATAAAAAATTGACGTGAGGCCTGTTCCAGGAGCAAAGTTTTGGTGAAAGCCGAAAACCACTCCGGAGAGGAACAGGCTATGAACAAATTAGTTGA
>NZ_CAWQMW010000038.1:0-7723 GCF_963895965.1 Xenorhabdus sp. PB30.3
TGCCAGACCGCAAGGTGTTTTAACAAATCAAAAGGGGTTTTTATAGCTGCCTCATCGCTGAAAGCTCTACGGAACCCCCTGCCTAGCAGGGGGTTTTCTATATACAAAAAACCGCTCGCATAAGTGTGCGAGCGGTATTATTTATCTATTGTTTGTGTTTGCGATTTTGTGTTCTACAGCGGATCTACCTTCAAACAAGAAACGGCATGTTTAAAGCTACCTTCTAGCAATGGCCGGGTTTTGGCACATTCCGCGTCAGCCATTGGGCATCGGGTACGGAACACACATCCGGATGGCGGATTGATTGGTGAAGGCAGTTCCCCTTCCAGTAACTCAATCTGTTTGTAGCGCTCTTTATCAGGGTCAGGAATCGGTACTGCTGACATCAATGCTCGGGTATATGGGTGCAGAGGATTATGATAAACCTCGTCGTAAGTCCCTAGTTCGACTGCGTTCCCCAAATACATAACCAATACGCGATCTGAAATATGCTTCACTATCGAAAGATCGTGAGCGATAAAAATCAGGGAAAGCCCCATTTCCCGTTGCAAATCCTGTAACAAGTTTACAACCTGAGCCTGAATAGAAACATCCAGTGCAGAAACAGGTTCGTCACAAATAATCAGTTTAGGTTCCAATATCAGAGCGCGGGCAATTCCGATACGTTGACACTGACCACCTGAAAATTCATGGGGGTAACGATTAATCAGGTTCGGTAATAACCCTACCTTCATCATCATTTTTTTGACTTTTTCTTTTATCTCCACATCTTTCATTTTAGGATAATAGGTTTTCAGTGGCTCAGCGATGATGTCACCGATAGTCATACGCGGATTAAGAGAAGCCAAAGGATCCTGAAAAATCATCTGGATATCATTGCGAATATCCCGCCACTGTTTGTCATTGAGATCAAATAGATTCTGACCAAGCCAGGTCACTGAGCCACCAGAGGCTTTGACTAATCCAATAATTGCTCTGGCAAGTGTTGATTTGCCACAACCGGATTCCCCCACTACGCCCAGAGTTTCCCCTTCGTATAATCGCAAGGTAACTCCATCTACGGCTTTCAGCTCTTTAGAAGGCTGCCAAAACCACTGCTTACCATCTTTGATATCAAAGTAAACTTTCAGATCATCCACTTCCAGAAGGACTTTTTTTTCAGTAACTGTATTCATACTAATTCCTCCTGACGTCTGAAGCAGGCACGCAAGCGTCCGGGGTTAAATAGTTCCAGCGGGGGTTCTTCACTCACACAATGTTCAGTCGCAAACTGGCAACGAGGCTGAAATGGGCAACCTTTTGGTAAGCGCAGTAAGTTTGGTGGGTTACCCTGAATTGTAGCCAAGGACTCTTCATCGCCATCCAGCCGGGGAACAGCATTAAGCAAGCCAATCGAATAAGGGTGTGTCGGATGGTAAAATATGTCACGGGCAGTACCATATTCCATCGTCCTGCCCGCATACATAACCAACACCTTGTCACAAATACCAGCAACAACACCCAGATCATGAGTAATCATAATAATGGCTGTATTCAGTTCTTTTTTTAGTTCGTTCAGCAATGTCATGATCTGTGCCTGAACAGTGACGTCCAGTGCAGTCGTCGGCTCATCTGCAATCAGTAGTTTAGGCTGGCACAATAATGCCATTGCTATCATGACACGCTGGCGCATGCCGCCAGAAAATTCATGCGGGAACATTTTCATCCGCTTACGCGCTTCAGGCATCTTAACAGCATCCAGCATTCGAACAGATTCTTCGAAGGCCTCACTTTTGCTCATATTTTTATGTAGCATCAGCACTTCGATAAGTTGCTCACCTACGCGCATATAAGGGTTAAGAGATGTCATCGGGTCTTGGAAGATCATTGAGATTTCTTCCGCACGCATTTTATTCAGCGCTTTTTCTTGCAGGTTAAGAATCTCACGTCCGTTAAAAACAGCAGAACCACTGACAGTACCATTACTGGCCAGTAACCCCATCAAGGCAAAGGCTGTCTGAGATTTACCTGAACCAGACTCACCAACAATACCCAGAGTTTCTCCGGCCTGTAAGTCAAAATTTAGTTTATTTACTGCTGTTACGTTGCCATCAGGCGTACTGAATACCACATTTAAATCTTTCACCGTTAATAGTGATTCAGCGCTTTTAGCATGTTTTATCGTTTCTACGCTATTCATAGGCTCTCCTTAACGGTCTTTAGGGTCGAGGGCATCTCGCAGGCCGTCACCAATAAAGTTAAAACAGAACAGGGTTAACACAAGAAAGCCCGCAGGAAACAGGAGTAACCACGGAGCCACTTCCATTGAGTTGGCACCATCGCTTAATAATGCTCCCCAACTACTGAGCGGCTCTTGCGTTCCCAAACCAAGAAAGCTCAGGAAAGATTCAAACAGGATCATGCTCGGTACTAATAATGAAGCATAAACCACCACAACACCCAACACATTCGGCACAATGTGACGCAGAACTATATTACGGCTGGACACACCACACACCAGTGCGGCTTCAATGAATTCCTTGCGTTTGAGGCTCAATGTCTGCCCCCGGACAATACGCGCCATGTCCAGCCATGACACCATGCCTATCGCAACAAAAATCAGCAGAATGTTTTGTCCAAAGAAAGTCACTAACAGGATGACGAAGAACATAAACGGGAAGGAGTTCAGAATTTCCAGCAGACGCATCATGACCATATCGACTTTGCCACCAAGATAGCCTGACATAGCACCATATAATGTGCCGAATATCACGGCAATCAAAGCCGCTGCTATCCCAACCATAAGTGAAATACGCCCACCAATAGCAACACGGACTAACAAATCACGGCCTGATGAATCTGTACCAAAATAGTGGTGTGACTCAAAATCAGGGGGCATGGTCATCATGTTCCAGTCAGTATCATCGTAAGTATACTGAGATAACATAGGCGCTAAAATGACAAACAATGTGATGACAAACAATATACACAAACTTGTAATTGCTGCTTTATTATGAATAAAACGACGACGTGCATCCTGCCACAAACTGCGGCCTTCAATTTCCAGCTGCTCAGAAAAATTTTCCAGAGCTTCGCTATTTTTCTTATTCAGTAACATTGCGTGCTCCAGTCTTAGTAACGGATTTTCGGATCGATGACGGCATACAACACATCAACGATAGCGTTGAACATAATGGTCAGCCCACCCACCAGAATCGTCAGGCTGAGCACCAGTGAGTAATCACGGTTTAAAGCGCCATTAACAAACAATTGCCCCAGACCGGGCAAACCGAAGATAGTTTCAATAACCATCGAGCCAGTAATAATGCCGACAAAGGCGGGCCCCATATAGGAAATGACAGGAAGTAAGGCTGGTTTCAGTGCATGACGGAAAATAATCTTCCGTAGTGGCAGCCCTTTGGCTCTTGCTGTTCGGATAAAGTTGGAATGCAGAACTTCAATCATGGAGCCGCGAGTGATACGGGAAATACTGGCAATATAAGAAAGGGATAACGCAACCATTGGCAAGAGCATATATTTAGGCGCCCCGCCATTCCAGCCGCCTCCCGGTAACCATTTTAGTGTAATTGCAAATATCAGAACCAATAAGGGAGCAACGACAAAACTGGGGATAACAACCCCTGTCATAGCAAACCCCATTACCGTGTAATCCCATTTTGTATTTTGATTCAGTGCCGCAATGACTCCCGCACTAACACCAAATATCACTGCCATAATAAAGGCCGCAGCCCCTAATTTAGCAGAAACGGGCAACGCCTCTGCCACCAAATCATTTACACTGTAGTCCTTATATTTGAATGAAGGGCCAAAATCCCCTTTCGAAAGTTGAACCAAGTAATTGAAATATTGTTTATAGATAGGATCATTCAGGTGATATTTCGCTTCGATATTCGCCATAACTTCAGGCGGGAGTTTTCTTTCCCCGGTAAATGGGCTGCCCGGCGCAAGACGCATCATGAAAAACGAAATGGTAATAAGAATGAAAAGTGTCGGGATCGCCTCTAAACAACGGCGTAAAATAAATTTCAGCATTGCCCGTTCCTATTGTCTGACCAAACCATGGTCATTAATTATCTGATACACAGGTGATTTATTACTTAAACCACCTGCTGATTCCTAATGTTTGATAATGTACATATCCTTGGTATGGAAGTTGTCCAGCGGATCTTTGCCGGTGTAACCACCTACGTAAGGTTTTAATAAACGTGAGTTCGTATAGTAAAAGAGAGGCACAATTGCAGAATCTTTATCCAGTTGAGCATTTGCCTTAGCATAAATTTCGGCGCGCTCTTCATCTGTTTTAGCTTGCAGTGATTGCTTCATTAGAGCATCAAATTCTTTGCTCTTATAGTGGGCAGTATTGTTGCTACTATTCGATAACATTGGATTCAGGAAGGTAGAGGCTTCGTTATAGTCAGCACACCAGCCAGCACGGGCGACGTCATAGTTAGCCTGATGGCGGGAGTCAAGGAACGTTTTCCATTCCTGATTTACGAGAGAAACTTCAACCCCGATATTCTTTTTCCAGATGGAGGCGGCGGCAATAGCTAATTTTTTATGCAGATCGGAAGTATTGTACAGTAACTTAACTTTCAGTGGATTATCTTTGGTAAATCCGGCATCAGCCAGAAGTTTTTTCGCTTCTTCATTGCGCTGTTGCTGAGTCAATTTAGTATACCAATCCGGTTTTACATCTTTAAAGTCAGCAATATAAGGCGGCGTATAACCATAAGCCGTTACATCTCCCTGATTTTTCACTTTATGAGTCAGCAGATCACTATCCATACCCAATTTTAGAGCAGTACGTACCCGAACATCATTAAATGGTGGTCTGTCATTATTAATTTCGTAGTAATAAGTACACAATTTCGGATTAACACGTAATTGTTCAGGGATCTCTTTTTTCAGTTTTTGAAATAATTCAACAGGTAAGTTGTCATAGCTCATCTCGATTTCGCCAGCGCGATAACGATTGACATCAGTGACTTCAGAGGAGATAGGTAAAACAGTGGTTTGATCAATAACGGTATTTTTATTATCCCAATACATCGGGTTACGTTCGAAAACAAGGCGCTCATTAATCACCCAGCTTTTCACTTTATACGCACCGTTGCCGACAAAATTCTGTGGTTGTGTCCATCTCTCTCCATATTTTTCAACAGTTGCACGATGGACAGGCGATGTTGATGTGTGAACCATTAATCGGACTAAATAAGGCACAGGCTCACTGAGTGTTAATTGGAATGTATGGTCATCTAACGCTTTCACACCCAAGGTTTCCGTTTTTTTCTTACCACGGATAATTTCATCAACATTCAGAATGTGGGCATACTGCATATAACTTGCATAAGGGGATGCCGTGTTTGGATCCACTGCGCGCTGCCAGCTATAAACAAAATCCTGTGCAGTAACAGGATCACCATTTGACCATTTTGCATCTTTACGGAAATGGAATGTCCACGTTTTAAAATCCGGGCTATGTTCCCAGCTTTCCGCAACACCGGGAATAATGTTGCCATCAGGATCATTAATCACCAGTGTTTCAAACAAATCACGGGTAATATTTGATTCCGGCACACCTTCTACTTTATGAGGGTCCAGTGATTGCGGTTCAGAGGCATTGTTGCGCACCAGCGTTTGTTTTTCTGCCAGCTGTACACCCGCAGGAACCTCTGCCGCAAATGCCTGTGCTCCGATCATCATGCCCAATGCCACTGCAACGCCAGCAGCAATTTTCTTTCTTGTTATGTTTACCATCTTCTTATTACTCCTATTGATTCATCTGGCTTTCGTAAAAGCCATCCCATTTTCAGGGCTAATTATTTTCTGCATCCCAAAAGGAATCGTTTTATTTACAGCAATAGAATATTTGTAATAACAATTAGTTATCTAATTTCTTAATATATAAATTCTTAAGATCAACATAATCGAGAGGATCCTTTCCTGTCATACCACCGACAGTCGGACGAATCAGGCGTGTAGAAACCCGGTAATACACAGGAATTGTTCCTGAATCAGCATCAAGCTGAGCTTCCGCCTTTTGATAAAATTCTTTACGTGTTTTCTCATCTTTGGCTGTCAGAGCCTGATTGAGATAGTTATCAAAGGCTTCACTGTTATAGAATGACGTATTATTACTGCTATCTGATAAGTAATAATTCAGGAAGGATGAAGGTTCATTATAATCGCCGCACCATGTTGCTCTTACTACGTCATAATTTCCCTGATGACGATTTTGCAATGAAGTTTTCCATTCCTGATTTTGTAACGTGACTTTTGCACCAATATTCTTCTGCCACATGGATGCAGCTGCAATAGCCTGCTGTTTGTTTTGTTCTGAAGTGTTATAGAGCAGGCTGAATTTGAGTGGATTACTGGCATCAAAACCTGCTTCTTTTAATAATTCTCTTGCCCGTTGATTACGTTGTTCCTGTGTCCAACCTGCCCACTCTGGATTAACAGTAAGGCCACCACCAATATAAGTAGGAGTGAAGCCGTATGCCGGAATTTGCCCCTGCCCCATAATCTTTTCAGTAATAATATCTCTGTCAAGGCTCAGCTTAATGGCTTCACGCACTCGTTTATCTTTAAATAACGGATTTTTATGATTAATTTCGTAATAAAATGTACATAGATAAGGTACTGTTCGGAGTTGATCGGGAATATCATGTTTCATTTTCTGGTAGAGTTCTGGCGGGATAGCATCATGAGTGATATCCACTTCCCCACTGCGATAACGGTTTACATCACTGACACCCGAAACAATAGGCAGTAAAATGCCTTTTTCTATAATGGATTCTTTATTATTCCAGTAATGCGGGTTGCGTGTTAAAACCATTCGCTCATTAATAACCCACTCTTTTAATATATAAGATCCGTTGCCAATAAAATTTTCTGGGGAAGTCCATTTAATGCCAAATTTTTCTACAACATCCTGCCGCACAGGTTTCAGCGGAGTGTGGCTTAACATACTAATAAGATAAGGGACAGGGCGACTTAGTGTTACCTGAAAACGCTGCTCATCCAGCGCCTTTACGCCTAACTGTTCAGGCGATTTCGTTCCTTGTAAGATATTATCTGCGTTCAACATATAGGTATATTGCAAATAGCTGGCATAAGGGGAGCCTACTTTTGGATCAGAAAGACGGCGCCAGCTATAGACAAAATCCTGTGCCGTGACTGGTTTGCCATCACTCCATTTAGCATCTTTACGTAGATAAAAAGTCCATACCTGATAGCCTTCATTTTCCCATTTTTCGGCTACTCCCGGCACAGTTTCGCCATTCAGATCAGTAGTCACCAACCCTTCAAATAAATTACGAATAACATTGGTTTCTGGACCACCTTCAACGACATGAGGGTCTAATGATACAACCTCAACACCATTATTAATGGTAACTTCCTGCTTTTCTGCCAACGCTACCCCAGCGGGAACTTTCGCCGCCATCCCTTGTGCTATGGGAAACGATAATAAAACGATAGAAGAAATCAACTGACTCAACTTTGATGGTATTTTTCTCATTATTCTCTCCAAGTGATAAACAGCAAATTAATCGTTTTTTAATCCAACAATCCCGATAACCTATTTTATTAAATAAAGATAATTTATGTGTTTAAGATTCAACCCACACTAGGTTTGTTATACTATTTTTTATAATATGTTTATTAAATCATTAAAGTAATTGTTTGTTCTTAGATATAAGATGTAAACAGAGAAATCAAT
>NZ_CAWQMW010000039.1:0-7611 GCF_963895965.1 Xenorhabdus sp. PB30.3
GAATAATCTCATCATAGAGAAGTGTCTTTTTTAGAAAGAAACACAAAGTAAATCTATTTGTAGTAATATCTTGTTAAAATCATTGTTGAATGCCACTTTATTTTCACGGAATTTTATTTTCATGGTTTTTATGGGGTTAACAACTAATATAAAAGGGTGGTTAACATTTTTATCTACTATTTATATGATTGCTAGGTTACTTTTATGAAAAAAAATATTGCTAGTGTTATCGTTGATATCCTTCAAAATTCCGGTGTGAAACATTGCTATGGTATTGTTGGCGATACTCTTAATTATGTAACAGATGCTATTCATGCCAGTGATATGGAATGGATCCATGTTCGTCACGAGGAAGTTGGTGGCTTTGCAGCAGGCGCTGAATCATTCATTTCTGGGAAGATTAGTGCATGTGCTGGTTCTTGTGGACCGGGAAGCTTACATTTCATCAACGGGTTGTATGAATCTCATCGGAACGGAGCGCCAGTAATACTAATCGCAAGCCAGTTAGCAACAGATGTGAATGATAGTTCTTTTCCTCAGTATGTAGATTTTAAAAAAGTTTATAGTGAGTGCTCTGTGTTTTGTGAAGAAATTAGCAATCCAGAAAAAGCGATTGAAATTACAAAGAATGCAATTAGTGCTGCACTGAGTCAAAAAGGGGTGGCGGTTATTATATTACCTGTCAATATTAGTAAAACAGAGATTGAATATACATCAAAAATTACTGTTAATTATCATCCACCACAAGTGATTCCTGCCTTAGAAGATATTAAATCACTGGCTGATTTATTAAATAAAGGTAACAAAATTGGCATTTATGCAGGGATAGGCAGTAAAGATGCAAGAGATGAACTGCTTCAGCTTGCTGAAAAACTACAAGCTCCAATTGCACATACTTCTCGCGTAAAAGATTTCATTGAATATGATAATCCCTATAATGTGGGAATGACAGGCATGCTTGGTATGGAATCTGGTTTTACTATGCTAAAAAATTGCAATGTTTTACTCTTGTTGGGTACTGATTTTGCCTGGCCTCAATTTTTCCCCAAAAAGGCGACTATCATACAGGTTGATATTAATTTAGCTAACATAGGGAAACGCCATTCTGTTCATTTAGGGATTATTGGTGGTGTTAAAGAAACTTTGTTAGAGTTGCTTCCACTTCTTGAAAAGAAAACCGATGATGGTTTTTTGCGCAAATCTGTCGAATTCCATAAAAAGACATTGGAAAAAATAAATTGGCTGGATAAGGGCGCAAAATCAAAAATTATTCATCCTCAATATTTAGTTCAGTTGTTGGATAAATATGCAGATGCAGATGCTATTTTTACGGCAGATGGTGGTTCTCCGGTGGTGTGGTTATTGCGTTATATTAATACTAATGGTCAGAGAAGAACATTAACCAGCTTAAAACATGGCACAATGGCGAACGCAATGCCTCAGGCACTAGGGCTAAAGAAAGCCTTCCCTAAACGTCAGATTATCTCTATTTCTGGTGATGGTGGTTTAACGATGTTATTGGGAGATTTACTGACAATGACACAAGAAAAACTCGCTGTGAAGGTGGTGGTGATTAACAATAAATCACTCAACTTCGTAGAACTGGAGCAGAAAGTAGAAGGGCTTCTTAATAACTATACTAACTTAGATAACCCTGATTTTAGCAAGCTTGCGACATCATTAGGGATCTTTGGTGAATCAATTGAATCACCGGAGAAATTAGAAGAAGCCGTTATTCGCTTTCTAAATCATGATGGCCCAGCAGTGTTAGATGTACATACTTCGCCCAATGAATTGGTGATGCCACCAAATGTAGAATTAAATAGCGTAGTTGGAATGGGATTATATACTGCAAAAGCTATTTTACACGGACGTAGCGAAGAAGCGATTGGTTTGATTATCGATAATTTTATTCGCAAATAAGGTTATATGCTACTTATAGGATATCAAATAGACTTGATATCCTAATAAAAAAGCAGTTCCTAAAATATAATTGTCAGAGGGAAGGGGATGTACAGCGCAGAAACATTTCTTCTAGAATTTCAATAATCAGCTCTGCATAATAACCATCGGGATCTAAATCAGGATCGAAAACTGAAACAGTCATGCCACAACATAATGGGTTATTAATTAATTGTGCTCCGATATTTTTTAACCAACTCAGTTCAATGCCAGGGCTCCCGGGTGAATCAACCGCAGGCATGATGCTTTGGTCAAGAACATCAACATCTAAATGTACCCAAAAACGCCATGTCGGTTGAGCACCTAACATTTGCTCAATTTTGTTGAGGATACCTTTTTCGCCTATTGAATTTGCTGTGAATACATCAATCTGTGAAATAGCCGTTTGGTTAATATCAGGCCAAGCGAAATCAGCATCTCGGTTCTCTCGCTCGCCTAACTGAAGTACCTGCTGCTCTGGCACTAATGGGCTTTCGATATCTGGCCAATCTGTTAATAGCGCCTCACCGCGACCTGTTGCCAAAGCCAAATCCATCCCCGCCACTGCACCTAGCATTTGATTTGTATCGTAGTTGTCTGGATGGCGATAATCACTGTGTCCATCAATGTGGATGAGTGAAATAGGCCCTGTACGACGAGAACCAGCCAATGCGCCTAATAGGATTGAGCAGTCACCACCAATAACTAGTGGAAAATTGCCGCTCTCTTGTACCTTAGCCACTTCCTCCGCCAACTGTAAATTAAAGTCACGAATACCATAACCATTACGTATACGTGTCCCAATTTGAGCTTCAAGTGAATATACTGGAGACATTAATTTACTGATAATATTAGCTCGCAGTTTTTTCGCTAATCCGTGTTCCATCAGTACTTGCGGAGCCCGCCATGTCCCGGGTATGTGTCCTTCCCATAGGGGGCTTAACCCAAGATTGGTTGGTGCAAGAATGACATGAATCATGAAAGCTCCATTGATAAATAAATCATAAGCGAATGAATTAATATGGAATCATAGATAGAACAATCAGAAGAGTAAATACATTAGCTCAACAAACTATTGCCAAGCAGTTTCAACATTATGTATGCAAATAAAAAATGCAGGGTAGAGCAGTAAAACAACTATATAGCTTGTTTCTACCCATCATTAGACATCAGGCTAAGAATATCTAAACTAATGTAAAGGCTACCCCGGCTATCTGCCAACTGAATTGTTCAAGTAACTGCCTATTCTGTACCAAGTAAAAACTATGGAATAAATCATGACTGAAGATAACAAACAACAAATGCTCTACACATTTTCTGCGACTGACTTAATCAGTAATATACAAGATGTCGATAAATGTATCTCTGTGTACAAAGCCCAGCTTGAACAAGGGGATATCCAAAAAGCATATCATTATCTATTGCGATACATGATGCATCTAAAAGCGTATTTAACAAATAATCTTGCTGATAAATTTTCTTTCGGAAATGTCTCGCCCGGATATCTGGACTTTACGTACTTTTCGTTCTTTGACGACTATCTGCGGGAGCGAAAACTACGCTTTGGCATTGTTCTGAATCATAAAGCTTTACGCTTCGAATTATGGTTGATGGGGAAAAACGCAACTATCCAGAAAGCATACTGGAACATTCTGAAAAATAGTTCGTGGAATGCAGAACGCACCGAAATGCCTCAATACAGTGTATTAGAGGCGGTACTTGTTGAGTCACCGGATTTCACAAATGTGGCTCTACTTACCGTACGGATCAAAGAAGAAGCGTTACGTATCTCAGAGGCTGTGCTCGACAACCTCAGAGTTTTTGAGGTGGATGACAAACCATGTTAATTGCCTATCCGCATCTCAATTTTTATATTTGTGTTATTGAAGTGATACTGCTGATTAAGAAAATAATAAAAAATATTTAATTTTCAGCCTTTAACAAAGAGCACTAAACTTTTGCGCCGTTGAGAAAGGCTTTTTCTGTCAGGGCTACTAAACCAGCCCGTCCCACGCGTCCCCTGCGTTCGGCATAAACCAGTCCACGAATGATAGAGGTGAAAATCTCGGTATACTCAGCTGAGCTGATGTCGAGACGGTATATCCCTTCTTTTTGCCCACGCAAGAAAAAACTGTCGAGATTGTTGCTCCATTCATCCTCTACCACCTGTTCGATCTGAAGATTTTCCCAATAAAATATCATGAATGATAATATTTCACGGTGTTCATAGTAGTTTTCAATCAATTTTCTCAAAGCTATATCTACGGGTAGTTCTTGGAGTTGTGCACCATAGATGGCTTTGTTCATAACTTTCACGCTGTGGGTTGTCAGATTTTGGATAAGCAATTCACGGGTTTTACAAAAGCGATACAGAGTCGCCTTACTAATACCCATCGCTTCGGCCAGTTCCTTGAGTGTCGCCCTAGGATGATCAACAAGCGCTATTGCTAGCGACACCATAAATTTTTCATCTTTTGTAATCATATTTGCCATGTTAGGGACGCCTTTAGTGCTTACTTAGTCCATTTATCAAATGAACATATTGTAATCATATTGTTTTGAATTAAAAAGATTCATATATAAATCATTTAAATCAAAATTGACTCCAATGCACTCTTAAATACTCTACTTTCGTCTATGTCATTAATGAGAATGCAAATAATTTCTTGCAGATCAAAGCTTGCTTCGCTGATGTTCCGACCAAAATAATGGCGCAGTATTAACATAAACTCAAATGAATCAATATTGATTCATTTGAGTTTATGTTGCATTATTGAAGTGGCATAGATCGCGCATCACCTTGTTTGATATGAGAACAATAGGCCACTGGTACAAATAAGAAACGTTAAGAGAATCAATTATATGATTAATCTAAAAAACATCATGCTACAGCACGGCAGCAAAGTTCTTCTGAATAAAGCAAACCTGAAAATAAATCAGGGTGAGAAGGTTGGTTTGGTCGGCAGAAACGGTGTGGGTAAATCTACTTTATTTGCTTTGATCTCTGGCAGAATGAATGAAGAAAACGGAGAAGTTGATCTACCAAAATATTGTCGAATAACTCAAGTTGATCAAAACATGCCTGAATCTACTGAAAATGCTACCGATTTTGTTATTGCCGGTGACACAGAGCTGATGGCAGCCCGAGTTCGCCTCATACAAGCGACAGAACAGGACGACGGCATGGCTATGGCTCAGGCATATTGTGATTTATCCGATGCGGGTGACTACGATGCTGCGCCACGAGCACAGTCGATCCTGATGGGACTTGGCTTCAGACCAGAAGAAATGAATACGCCGGTAAATCAGTTTTCAGGAGGGTGGCGTATGCGTCTGCAACTAGCGCGTACCCTGATGTGTCCTTCTGATCTGATGCTTCTGGATGAACCGACAAACCACTTAGATCTTGATGCCTTATCATGGCTTGAATCATGGTTAAGTATTCACACAGGCACAATCATAGTTATCAGTCATGACCGTGAGTTTCTGGACAACATAACGAATGTTACCGTTCATCTGGAGCACAATCAGCTGATCCGCTATAACGGAAATTATAGTTTATTCGAAACGCTAAGAGCACAGCAGCTAGAATTACAGCATGCTGCCTACACCAAACAACAGGAGCAGGTCAGCCACCTGCAGAAATATATAAACCGGTTTCGTTATAAAGCTACTAAAGCTAGGCAGGCCCAAAGCAGAATCAAAGCACTCGAACGAATGGAAAAAGTGTCTGCTGTAATCGCGGACAGTGAATTTACTTTGCTGTTCAGTGAACCAGCTAGTCTTCCTAACCCGATGCTGGTGTTACGTGATCTTGACTTTGGCTATAGTCCACACGCTGGAGCTGGTGATCAGAAGTCTGTGCTGATCCTAAGTGGAATAAACCGTACTATCCTTGCAGGACAAAGGGTTGGTATTTTGGGGGCGAATGGACAGGGTAAATCGACTTTTATAAAAACGATAGCAGGGACAATTCCACCATTATCCGGTTCTGTAACTGAAGGAAGAGGGCTGAGCATTGGATATTTCGCGCAACATGAACTTGATGTCTTACAGCCTGAAGATTCTCCTTTACAGCATATGATTCGGCTTTCTATGACTCATATTTCTTCAAGCCGAGAGCAGGAGTTACGAAACTATTTGGGCACATTTAATTTCAGCGGAAACGTGATTACACGGCCAGTGGGTACAATGAGTGGCGGAGAAAAAGCGCGTCTTGTTCTTGCAATGATCGTCTGGAAAAAACCAAACCTCCTGCTCCTTGACGAACCGACAAACCATCTTGACTTAATAACTCGAGAGGCTCTGTCGCTAGCTCTTAATCAGTATGACGGAACAGTGCTACTTGTGAGTCATGACAGAGCACTGTTACGATCAGTATGTAATGAATTCTGGTTAGTCGGTAATGGGGATGTAAGAGACTTTGAGGGTGATCTTGAAGATTATAAGCGCTATTTACTGAATGAATCATGACATTGGATGTTTCTAATTCTCTGCTACAAAGCTTAGTCGCTGATATGTTTTGAGGGTTAATGTTTTATCTGAATTCCTCGTATTTTCAGAGAAGAGTAGGGAGGGAACCCTGATACATATAATGTGTAATGTGCACCAATTCATCAATAAAAAATACGTAGTAGGATTACTTTATGATGTTTGGATTATGAATATGATTTCAATTTAACATAATATAGATTATGCGAACCTATATCGATGTACGGGAAAACCGACGATCTGGGCTTAGTCTGCATCTTTTATATCTCTTAAAAGAAACCGTTCGAGCATTCATAATTAAATCCCGCATAAACAATGCGTACCAAAAATCCAGCAACCTCGTTATCAATTCCGATTTATAAAATCGGAATCTACGTTTAGATACTTTGAAACGACGCGAGGATATTTGGAAGAAATATTTAGTAGTCCTGTTATGATTCCTGAAGAATATTATTTTTTACCGCAGTAAAAAATATTTCTGTTATATCATTTGGATAAACAGTTTCCACTGTATTGGTAAGCTGATCAATACTCCACCAATGATGGTGTTTAATAACTGATTTTTCATTTTCAGTCCATTCAGTGGTGTTGATATCTTCTTTATCAAACTGGACGATATAAAAATGTTCTTTTGCTAAAACAGCCTCTCCACTAGGGAGAGTCATTTCAAATGTTCTTTTAGCAACACATTGTCCAACATTATCTTTTCGGATACCTGTTTCTTCACGAAGTTCTCTAATCGCGGCCTGTTCAAAAGACTCTCCTTTTTTAACACCTCCTCCGGGCGTGGCCCAATATGACCGGCCGGCTAATGCACCTTCATCATGTACAAAATTAAACAATAATACTCGATTAGACGGGCTAATGATCAGCAAGCGCGCTGAACAACGAATACGCATATCTTATTTCCTTTTAGCTATGATACACCGGTCACTGAACCAGAAATGCACCTTACACGGGATGTGCTGGATATTTACTTTAAGTAAGAGATGTAATTCAATTAATTTATTTTAGCTTATAATTTTGTACAATTCGAAATAAATATGGTGAATATAAATTTTATTATGGAATTATAGGGTATTCATGATGAAGTTTTATGATATGTAATTACATACTATTATCAAAAAAATCAGATATCGAGAAGAATAATTAAGCGGTATAGTCAGATTGTCCGTATTT
>NZ_CAWQMW010000040.1:0-7543 GCF_963895965.1 Xenorhabdus sp. PB30.3
TATGCGTTTTAGCCCGGTGACAAAATCGGCTGAGGTGTTCGTTAACCGCAAAATTATTCGTCACAACGGCGATCCGGTGCTGGCATGGGCGATATCCAATGTCGTGATGGAGACAGACGCGAACGCCAATATCAAACCGAATAAGAAGAAATCTGCCAATAAGATAGATCCTGCAATTGCGTTTCTGATGAGCTTTGGCACATGGCAGGTGGAACATGAAGACTTTGCATTTAACTTGAGTGAAGAACAGCAGAAGAAACTGGATATCTTTGATGGTGTTTAATAAAATCAAATGCTCAAAAGGTGAGATACCTCACCTTTATTTCACTCAATTTTGTCAGTCACTGTATAAATTTTATTAATTTACCATCTGTTATTTTATGTCATCCTGCCATTAAAACATGCAACTCATCCACTGAATTAAATCAATCTGTACTCTCCAATATTGATGAACCAATTTATTGATGTTCACCGGCGGAGAAGTATCTCACCGCCTTCATGTTATTTAGCAATCTGTATTGTTGATTAAATGAGGGAATAAATATGCAAGATAAAAAGCCTGATGCACCTGTCTCAGAAGATAGTAATCTTGTGATTGTTACAACACCAGAATATGTCAAAGATTCAATCAAAGAAGCCATTGCAGAACACGCGGCAAGCCGTAATCACCCATATGCAACTCAAGCAGAACCGGGATTTGTTACATTAAGTAATGCAGTAGACAATGACAGTGAGATAACCGTTGCAACCTCTAAAGCTGTAAAAAAAGCATATGATCTAGCCAATACAGCTAACCTAAATGCTCTCAATAATAATTCGGATCTTTATTTGGAGAAGAAACAGAATGGAGCCGATATTCCGAATAAAGAGGCGTTTGTGGAAAATATTGGACTAACAGCCACAGTCAACTTAGCAAAAAACGCTTTACAAAGAGGTGAATTTGGATTTGGAGGGGAGGGGGAGCGTATTGGAATATCGGACTATACTCAGATGTTGAGTTGGCTCAGAAATAAAGGCCCATCTAAAATATATCGAAATGATGGTATAAATTCTTTTACACATCAATATGGTGTTTCTTTCAAATCGTTCTCTAATGATACATGGGCAAATTTATCAGTGGCATATAATGGTGATGGTGTCAAATTTGCAGGTGGGAACGATAGTCAAGAATATATTTATGATTGTTTAGTTTCACGAAAAGCGATTGTTAATTCTTCTGAGGGGGGTAATAACAATATACCTGATAATGATTATAATAATATTCCTATTAATCAAACTTTCTTTGGGTACTCTGGTGGGAATAATTCTGCAAATATCACTGGCTCAGGTATTCACATTTCAGGTATGGGAAGATACAGTTTCCAACTAATGACAGAATATTGGAGAACAGGAGCCATAGCTTATCGTTCTTTCAATGCAGATATGCCTAATCAATGGAATAAATGGGAATATATTAGGACAACATCTAATACTATGATAGATAGTAATGGTTTCCTTCAACATTCTTCACCAATCGTCAATATTTGGAGTAATGGTAAATTCGAGACAAACACTGAATCAGAAGGTGCAACTGTCGAACATATATCGAAAGGAACTTATCTTATTAACGGTATTTTAAATATTGAGATTGATGCCGAATGGGGAGGGTTAAGTAATGGAATTGAAATACCACTGTGTAGAAATAAATTACCTTTAATTTGGGTAGACTATGAGATACTTTCCGATAGTTCAATTAAAATAATGACCTATCACCGTGAACACTCAGACGCACCTATTTTCGCTAGAAATATAAGAGAAGGTTACGCAGAGGGTGATTTAATTGATATTCCTGATGGTAGATTTATTTCTGTACGGGTACAAATGCCTGCTGTTAAGAGTGAATAATTACATGTGTAATTTTTCTATGGATTGTTGCCGATGATTCTAAATTGGATATTCCGGCATTTGGACACGGACGTCACACAATTAAGCGTAGAAAATGCCAGTTAGCTATCTCTCAAATCTTCTAATGGATTCTGTCACAATTTATTTTCACAAGGTTAGAGCATTTAGTGTATTGGCCTATATATTGTGTCTCTGATGAGTTTTGGCCTTTACCTTGAATGAGCAACCGCGACTAAAAGTATTTCATTATATATAACGCAAAAAGGTAAACTGTTTTTACTGATTCGCCTATTGAGTCCGATAAACCAATCAGTTAAAGTAGCCCCGCCATTAGCAAAATCTAGTGGTCAGGGCTTCGCATCCCTGAGCTAAGAACACTGGTAGGATGTTTCTACCAGTGACCTCGTTCACCCTTTCAATGGTGATTCAGGCAGGGGAGGCTTCGGCCTCACCGGAATCTTAGCCCGGTAATGCGAACCTTGCTTGAATCGCCACCATCAATTTTCTCAATTAATGGAAGGGGTAACAGGAATGAATAACGTTAGAAATGATTGGCATCAAGCCGATATTATTGCCGCATTACGTAAACGTGGTACAACCTTAGCTGCTGTTTCCCGTGAAGCCGGACTCAGTTCATCTACACTGGCAAATACTCTCAGTAGACCGTGGCCGAAAGGCGAATGGATAATTGCTAACTATCTCGAAATACATCCCTCAGAAATTTGACCTAGCCGTTATTTTGATTCGTATGGTGAATTGATTGAACGTAAGGTTCGAGATAAATCATAAAAATAGTAGCCCATCACTTGAAAATCATCGGGAAGATAGCCGTAACGGGGTATCTTCTCACTAGCAGTAACATTCGTAATTGTCCCTCCTAAAAACTTTCAGCGAGATAAACCGCAACTTCTTCACAAGATCAGAACGGTTAGCACATTAGCCTCATTTTATTGATCACAAATTCACTCTTATTCTTTCCTGTCTTTTCTTTTACACTGTTCTTATCTTATGCCTTGTTTATAGGTTTGTTCAGCGTTCTATGTATAAACAATTGCATAAACAAATAAAAACAAACTCGTTAAATAATGGCAATTATTTAAATAATATCAAATGGTTATACTTTAATTATGAATATAGCTAATATATCTCAAGTTAAGACTTTTTTCCTCTCATTACAGGATGAAATCTGTAAACAACTTGAACGTCTGGATGATCATTCCCACTTCATCGAAGAGTGCTGGCAACGGGAGGAAGGCGGTGGCGGACGCAGCCGTGTCTTAAAATCAGGTAAGGTTTTTGAGCAGGCAGGTGTGAATTTTTCCCATGTAACCGGAGATTCCCTGCCTTCGTCAGCAACAGCTCACCGCCCTGAACTGGCGGGTCGCAGCTATCAGGCAATGGGGGTTTCCCTTGTTATTCATCCCCAAAATCCTTATGTTCCGACCAGTCACGCCAATGTACGCTTTTTTGTTGCCGAAAAAGAAGGTGAGTCCCCCATCTGGTGGTTTGGTGGCGGGTTTGATCTCACTCCCTATTATGGCTTTAAAGAGGATGCCGTTCACTGGCACACTGTTGCCAGTACGTTATGCCAGCCATTTGGTGAGGATATTTATCCCACATATAAAAAATGGTGTGATGATTATTTCTTTATTAAGCATCGTAATGAGCCTCGTGGTATTGGCGGGCTATTTTATGATGATTTAAATAGCCCCGATTTTGATACTTGCTTCAATTTCACACAAGCTGTGGGTAATGGTTTCCTTTCGGCTTATCTACCTATTGTTGAAAGAAGAAAAGATATCGGCTGGGGAGAGCGGGAAAGACAATTCCAATTATATCGCCGTGGTCGCTATGTTGAATTTAATTTAGTCTGGGATAGAGGAACATTATTCGGCCTGCAAAGTGGCGGGAGAACAGAATCTATACTGATGTCCATGCCTCCTTTAGTTCGCTGGGAGTATAATTATTCCCCTGAGCCCAATTCTGCCGAAGAAGAACTCTATACATCATTTCTGATAAAAAAAGACTGGGTATAAATAAATCCTGGAGTAGCCCAATAGTATAAATATGTATTGGGCTATTTATCACTACTCTAATCTAAATTTAAAATTTAATATACACATCGACTTTCAAGTTATCTCTTTGCTGGCTATGCATCTTGTGCTTAATTGCATATATTACAACCCTGCTTTTATATCAATAGATTAATAAATTTATTGATAGCATTCCATTAACAATATTCTGTTATAAAAAGTCAATATTTACCCTAATGACTATCACTTTAATTATCGATAGTATGCAAATGGGCGCAAAAAACAATAAACATAGCACTGACAAAACAGGGGATAATTATGGACAAACAAGCAGTTAATAGATGCAGTTTAATTCCTCCATTTGTCTTAGAACAAATATCCAATCACTGTGACGAGTGTACTAATCAATATGTATTAAAAACATTAGATCATGTTTATAATTTAATGAACATTACGATATTTGAAGGCATTCCACAGCCGGAATATGAAATAAAACATGTTGAAAAAATAAAACTACACAGAACTATCTATGATGCGGAACAGAAAGAAGAGTTCCCCGGAAAGAAATTAATCCGAAGTGAAGGTATGCCTGACAGTGACGATATTGCCATTAATGAAGCCTATGAGTACCTTGGAAAAACTCATGAGTTTTATAGTAAGGTTTTTGATCGCAATTCACTTGACAACCAAGGGCTGAAATTAGTTGCCACTGTTCATTATGGTAAAAATTACTTAAATGCTTTTTGGTCAAGGAAGCAAATGGTTTTCGGTGATGGTGATGGTCAGTTCTTCAATCGCTTTACCTCTGCTATTGATGTGGTAGCACACGAACTAACGCATGGAGTTATTCAAAATGAAGTTAACCTCTATTATGCCTACCAGTCTGGTGCTCTGAATGAGTCTATTTCAGATGCATTTGGCATAATGGTAAAACAGTATGCCAATAATCAAAGAGCGGATGAATCCGACTGGTTATTGGGAAAAGGAATTCTGGGTCCTCGTTTTAACCCAGAGAATAAACCTGATATTGCCTTACGCTCATTTATAAGGCCGGGTACAGCGTTTTCCAACGACAGGCAGGTTGCTCATATGGATCAATATGAAGAGCTACCAATTACGCTGGATAATGGAGGCGTTCATATATATTCAGGGATCCCGAACAAGGCATTTTACTTACTCGCAATTGCACTGGGAGGTTATTCATGGGAGAGAGCCGGAAAAATCTGGTATGAAACTTTGTTAGATAATCGTTTATCTTCATATGCCACTTTTGATGAGTTCGCTACATTAACTATTAAGAGTGCAGAAAGATTATTTGGCAAGAATATCGCCCACATTACCAGAGAGTGCTGGAAAGAAGTTGGTGTACTTTTGCCCAAAAAAACAGCAGCAAAAATATTAATATAGTATTATTTCTCAACATTAAATTAATTTCAAATTAATCATATAATTAATATCAGATAGCCTATTTAAGCTCTTTGCTATATTTATAGATTAATAAAAACAAAATAATAAAAAAGCATCTAATTAGTAGAAAACCTTGTGACTTAGGCTAATAATTTAATTGGGATCCCAAAAAAAACACAGCATCCAAAAATAAATCGGGGTATCATTATGTACAAAAATACGATACACAACATTATTCCTCCAAATTTATTCGAATATATTATTAAAAATTGCGATGAAAATGATAAGGCTCCAATATTAAAAGCTTTAAATCACACTTATAATTTAATGAATTATTATGCTGGCATGGGAAGTTCATCACTGATATATAATCCAGGAGATGATGAGAATCTGGATAGAATAATATATGATGCCGAAAATACAGATAAGTATCCAGGTACAAAAACAATACGGACTGAAGGCTCTTCTGAAAGTAAGGATATTTGTGTTGATGAAGCCTATGAACATCTTGGTATAACTTATCAATTCTATAAAGAAATTTTTGGCCGTAACTCAATTGATAATAAAGGACTTAAGTTAGTCGCTACAGTACATTACCTTGAAAATTATGCAAATGCGTTTTGGGCAGACAACCAGATGGTTTTTGGTGATGGTATGAAGTCGTATCTTAATCGCTTCACATCCTGTATTGATGTTACAGCCCATGAAATGACACACGGTGTCACTCAATATGAAGCAAATCTGGACTATGCCTATCAAGCAGGTGCTCTCAACGAGTCTATTTCAGATGTATTCGGTATTATGGTGAAACAATTTTCGAATAATCAGAAAGCCGGCGAATCTGACTGGCTGATTGGTCAGGGGATCTTCGGGCCAAAAATGAATCCTAATAATGATCCCAATCTTGCACTGCGTTCGTTCAAGGATCCGGGAGCTGCGTATTCAGATGATGATCAAATAGGTCATATGGATCAATATGAAGATCTTCCCTTTTCAAATGACAACGGCGGAGTTCATAAATATTCAGGCATTCCAAATAGAGCATTCTACCTGTTAGCAACAGCTTTAGGGGGGTATTCATGGGAGCAAGCAGGTAAAATCTGGTACAGCACTTTGACAGATAATAACCTATCCAACAAAGCAAATTTTGATGATTTTGCTAAATTAACGGTAATTAATGCCTGCAAGCTCTTTGGTAAAAGTGCTTCAAATCTTGTCACTGATGCATGGCATCAAGTGGGTGTCCTGCGCTGACGATAAAATAATATTTTGGCACAGGGGTTAGGAAAACCCCTGTTGTTATCGTCATATTTATTTCTATATTCTTTTTTATCAGGTTATGATTTTTTCTAATCACATCAATTTTATCTTAATTAAATTCTTCAACCGCATGAATTCCCAATAATATATAATCAGCTATGGTTCTGAAAATTTATCTGCTTATTACATATATAATTAACAAAATAAATGAATAAAAAAATTTACATTTTTAGTAGTGACTGATTTAATTATTTTGACTAATATTTAGACTAGCAAGGTAAGTTATACCCAACGGGTTTCAATATGCATCACGGCAACAAAGGAATGATAAAAGCTAGTTCCCGATGGAACACAAAAGCCGCTCATTAATCTCTGGGATCATAACGCATCGTATATTTATAAAAACGATGACTGGGGTGCGTGAGTGTAGCCAGCAAGAGGTACTTGAAAAACGGCGGATATTATATAGATACCAGGCTCACACACTAACCAAATTGGGTATATTATGTGCAATACAACAAATCAACACTGTATAGTCCCGCCCCATTTGCTGGAGTATATTGCAAAGCACTGCGATGAGAAAGATAAGGAATATGTGCTAAAAACATTAAATGATGTTAATAAGTTAATGAAAAAATCAGCCCAAAATTCTTCGTTACAAAAAAAAGATATAACTAAAATTGATAAAGAAAAAAGTAATTAATCATTTGATGTTAAAAAGTATAACCCAGAAGATAATCAATTCAATTATTCATCATAATGGTTAATCGTCTTAAACAAAAATAAAGAGCTATAAATAGCTCTCAGACTGCTGACAAACCGCGTTGAAAATAACGCGGTTTGTTGCCTTCATTATAAATCCTTATCTTTCGATTTTTCCTGCCTCATCCCTAAACAATCCTTTTTGGGCACGTGATTGGGCTTCTGGCCCCGTTAAATACACGAAAGCACCGCAGATA
>NZ_CAWQMW010000041.1:0-7348 GCF_963895965.1 Xenorhabdus sp. PB30.3
TCAACTAACTTGTCCATGGCCTGTTCCTCCCCGGAGTCGTTTTAGGCTTTCACCAAAACTTTGCTCCTGGAACAGGCCTCTCGTCAATTTCTTATCCAGAATTCAGGTTAAAGTAGGAAATTATCCTGCTCATTGTATTCACTGTCCAAAACAGCCACAAAAGGACGGGGAATTAAATTACATACTACCCTGATACTTATTAATTTCCTGATTGAGTAATTCCAGTCGTTGAACTAATGTTCTTCTTCTTTCTATACCCTTAGCAAATACCTGATAAATTGTCACAAATTCGGCCAATGCATTATTAATCTGATAAGCCGCGTACAGATCTTTTATTTCTCTGACCGCTTTATCGTAAACGCTGGCATGGCCTTGTTCACTGTATGTCTTCGCATTTTTCCAGTGAATTTCTTTTGCGGCAAAGACCGCATTGAGCCGTTTTAATGTTGCAAGCCGCTCTTGTTCGCGCTTTCTTTCTTCAGCCAGCAAGCTTTCACCGTTCCATTTCCTCATTCGCAGCCTGCCAATAAGTATGAAGTGAGGAAGGATTCAGCCAATATTGATAATCATCCATTTGCTGATGGTAATGGTCGCATGGGCCGTTTATGGCAAACGTTAATTTTGAGTGAATGGCGCTCGGAGTTGGCATGGTTGCCGGTTGAAACCATTATTCATTATCAGCAGCAGGCATATTATCAGGTGCTTAGAGAATGTGATAAGACCAGTGATTGCACGGTATTTATTGATTTTATACTGGAAAAATTAGCTGAAGCACTTAAGGAAAGTATTGATACAGAACAGCAGGATACTATCTTAGAGTCGGAAGAAATGTCGGTACAAATGTCGGAAGAAAATGCACAACAACTGAACGCGACTGCAAAAAGATCCTATCTATTATTATCAATCACCCAGCCATAACAATATCTCAATTAGCTGATGATTTAGGCGTTACTCCTAGAACAATAGAACGAAATATTAAAGTATTGCAGGAATGTGGGTATTTAATTCGTGTTGGTGCGAAAAAAGGGGGATATTGGGGGTTAGATAAAATTGGCTGTATTTAATTTTCGTTAGATCACTTTTAGCTCCCTGTGAATTCGAACAATTAGCCCAATCCTAATAGGATTTTACGACTATAAATTAGCTATTTTCATGGTATAACATCATCATTTAAACGGAAGTTATCCTAAAGCATGATGCAATACACAGATAGAGTTACCCATTCATTAATTTGCATAGCAGTTTATATCGGCTGGTTTGCTTTGTCTTTCCTGCTGATTTTCTTTCCTAATGCGGTAGAACTATATCGTTCTGAATTAGCTCTCCCTGTGTTAAGCCTTCTGATCTGGTTTCCTTATTCAATAATTTGTTGGCGCAGTTATCAGAAAAAATTTAACTTAATGCCGATGGGTAAGTTACGTTTAACGGATCTTGTACTACCCGTGCTGGCAATTATTGCTCTGATTTGGATAAATGGCATTCTTGGGATTGAAGAATCCTGGACTTCAAATCTTGTTTATCTACCTACTTTTACTTTTTTCCTACATGTGATTGCTATTTGTATTGCAGCCCCCATTAGTGAAGAAATTATATTCCGTGGTTTTTTACTAAATGCAGGAATGGGATACGGTGAAAGAGGAAAGCAGGTAGCCATTATAACGACATCGTTGTTATTTTCTGCTGGGCATATGCAATATTCATCACCCAGTACTTTTATCGTGTTATTCGTATTTTCCGTTATCCTATGCCATGTAAGGATACATACTCGTTCTCTTATTATTCCGATGGTTCTACATGCACTTAATAATATTTTTGCTGTTTTATATGATTTTTAACTCGTTTCAGGGTATGGAAATTTCATGCCCATTTGATATTTTAAGTTTCGGTGACTAAATCTAATAATCAAACATTATTATAAATAAGGAAACTAACGTATGAGTAACCAAAAGAAAGAAAAAAACTGGTTTAAGGATTTCACTTTAGATTTTTTAAAAGAATTTGTTATTGGTAATATTATTGCTATTATAATTTTTTTTGTAATTACCGCTATAGCTGCTTATGTTTTAAATGTTATTTTTGGCGTTACTGCGGTTTTAGCGATCTTTATAATTATATGTGTTATTTTGTTTTTTCTGTTTACATAAATATACACAATGGATTTCAAGATGCATCACGGCGGCAAGGGAGAGAGTCACCGGGAGCATAGATAACTATGTGACCGGGGTGAACGAGTGCAGCCAACAAAGAGGCAACTTGAAAGACGAAGTGTATAAACCTATTTTTAATCATATTTAATGAGTCATGTGAACTATATCTGTTCAAATCTGACTCATTAATAAGTTAATTGCTAAACCAATAAAAATAAAACTTGTCACTTTATTTAAAATAATTTGTACTGATGAGTGATTAGCTACAAATTTATGAAAAAAACCAGACAAGTAAGATATCATCGCAAATGAAATAAAAGCAACGCCGACAAATATCAATCCTAAGTATAATAATTGTAGTGAAACAGGCATTGCTTCTTCACGGTTATTGATAAACTGTGGCAAGAAAGCTAAAAAGAAAATAATTACTTTTGGGTTTGATAAATTCATTATCATCCCTTTTTTAATAAGTTTTCTGCTTTTACTGAAAAATTTAGAATTATCCTTGAGGCAAATAGGATTTGCATTGAAAGCTCCCCATGCAAGATAGGTTAAGTAAAGTACACCAAGCCATCTAATAACCTCAAAAGCAATAGCATTTGCCCGTATTATTGCAGCAATACCTAATGAGATTAAAGATGTATGTATGATTAACCCGATACATAATCCAATGGTAATGGATATACCTGTTTTTCGTCCATTCAGGGCTGATTGACTTAAAACTAAAATATTATCCGGCCCCGGTAAAAAGCATAAAAATGTTGATATTCCAATAAATGTGATGAGTGTTTCTATTGATGGCATTTCACATCCTCTATACTCGATAAACTTCAAGTTACAACGGATAATATGAGGCGAGTCCTTATATCTCCCCGCGTCGCGGGGAGATATAACACGCATCTTGAAGTTGAATGGGTATATATTGATTGGATAGTATATTAATGCCATTAATCTTCTTGTAAATATGATAAATCTACTTGTGGGTATGAATTAATTTCATACCGTATTTTATCGTCCTTTCAAGGTGATTTTTGATTAAAGGTAAGCAAAGTTCTCTGAACCATTTATGTTCCGGGTCTTCATGGTGTTTAGCATGCCAGAGTAAATAGTATTGTTGTGGTTTGATATCAACAGGTAAAGTTTTTATTTTTAAATCATATCGCTGAGAAAAATCAGACGCGATATGCAGTGGCATGGTCAGCATTGTGTCCGTTTTTAATAATAATTCAATGGCTGACTGGAAAAAAGAAACTGTTGCGAAAATACGACGTTTCCGGTTCATTATTGCTAATTGTTGATCAACCGGGCTGTTTTTATCTCCGCCGCCACTGATGAGAATATGTCGGCCATTAATATAGTTGCTGACCGTCATATTGTTATCAGAATGAGGATGGTCGTTCCTGAATACCACTACAAGCGGGTCTTCCGCCATTAAATTCCCGTATAAATTATCGGGTACTGAATCAGCAATTGTTGCTACTAAATCCACATCCTGCTCAGCTAAGTTATACAGGTTATCCTTATGCCACTGTTTATATTCAATACTTACATTAGGTGCTTCTTTTTCAATATGGCTCAATATAGAGGGTAAAATTGCCTGAGCAACATAATCGCTGGAGGCTAAGGTAAATTTTCTGTTGCAAAGGCTTGGTTCCATTAGTTCAGATGCATACAGATTATTTAACTGTTGAAGTAAGGCCGGAAGTTGTGCTTTCAGTTTTTCCCCTTTTTTCGTCAGGATGAACTGATTGGCTTCCCGCACAATAATTCTGTCATGAAAATCTTCACGTAGCTGATTTAATGTTTTACTCATTGCAGACTGGGTAACATTTAACTGTTTCGCAGATTCGGTCAGGTTAAGTGTTTTCAGTATTGATACCAGCGCAGGGAGTAATTTGTAATTATTCAAAATGTGATTTCCATATGATCAGTGGGTAAGTGTAATAATATCGTAAAATAGTCAGTTAACTTTTATATGTTATATATACGGTTATTGGCCGTATAAATTTGCTTATTATCTCATCAGATGCTATCTTCCGGCAGTACGATAAATAAACATTTATAGGTGAATAATTCTACAATTAAATTAATAAAATATAGTTTTATCAACTAACTGGAGTAACTAAAATGGCAACGATATCGGTAAAAAAGCCTCATAAAGAGGTGAAAAATGCCCGTGTAGAGTTAAAGACCAGCACTGAATTGAAAGAAACTTTGCGTCAGGCAGCACAAGTTGCTGGTGTTGATTTAAGTGTATTTATCCTGAATGCGGCTTTTGAACGAGCAGAAGAAGTACTGGAAAACCAAAAGCGTCGTGAATTAGATGAAGAAAACTGGCGTACTTTGAATATGTTGATTGCTGAACCTGAGTCCCCAACACTTGCTTTACGCGCTCTGATGAGGAAGAACAAAGATGGAAAAGCCACTAAATGAAATTGCGGTTGAATACATTTGTGTGAACTACCAGAGCGATATGATATATCCGGGCCAAAAAGCTTTTGATTGCGGTAATCATATTATTAATCGTTACGTTCGCAGCAGTCTTAAAAGTAATGTCACTAACGGGAATTGTGTTGCTAAGGCCTTAATTGATACCAAAACAGGCGAATTACTTGGTGTGTGCAGTTTTACAGGTTATTCGCTAGCAAAATCTAGACTGAGTGGTGTAATAACTGGTTCAATGCCAAGCGACCTTTCCGTCGTTCGCTTGGTGATGTTGGGTGTATCCGTTAAGCATCAAAAGAAGGGATATGGTCATATTTTAATGCAGGAGTTTTTAGAGCATGCCATTAAAGTTCATAATGTGATGCCGATTAAGGGGATATTTTTGGATGCAGACCCTGATGCTGTCGCGTTTTATACCCTTCTTGGGTTTGTTGAACTAGGTGTTCCTGCATCCAATGGAACAACTCCTATGTTTTTAAAGATCCAGGATTTATTGGCGGCTATAAGGTAGCTTTAGACATAGTCATTATGAAGTTGGCTTTACTCCAAATAATGCTCCTTAAAATAACGTTCTAAAAACTCGACTGTGACTCTGATACGGGCGGACATAGCCAAGCGTGTAACGTAAACCGCCCAGATATTCGCTGACTGGTAATATTCCGGCAGAATGTGTACCAAAGCCCCTGAATTAATACTTTCTCTAACATCCCAATATGATCGCAGGATAATACCGTGTCCATCCAGACACCATTGATGAATGATCTCACCATGATTGGATGACATCGGCCCGGTAACTTTTATTGATTGAACTCCTGTGCTGCTCTGTAGTTTCCAGATCCCGAACGGATGATCCCGCTCTTTGATCACCAGACAGGCATGAGAAGGGAGTTCATTAATTGATTTTGGCACTGAATAACGGGCAAGGTAAACCGGTGATGCACATAGGATCCGGCGATTTGGTGCCAGTTTACGGGCAATAAGATTGTCATCAATCTCATCACCAATACGAATATCGAGATCAATCCCTTCAGTCGCCAGATCAACAAGACGATCTTCCACATCAAAACGAAGATCGAGCTGTGGATAAGTCTGGATCAATGCTGATAATGCCGGAGCAACGAACTTCCGGCCAAAGCCAAAGCTGCTGGTAATTCTGATCTTTCCCTGGGGTTCTTGCCGAAGTTCGCAGAGTTCATCCATCATCTGGTTAACATCATTCAGAATATGCTGCGCCCATTCATAAATCCGCTCACCATCTTCTGTAATAGATACCCGTCGTGTGGTTCGGTGTAACAGACTGACATTCAATACATTCTCTAATATCGCAATGCGCTTACTGATAAAAGCGGGAGAGGCACCGATTTCTTCCGCGGCGGCGGCAAAACTGGCTCTTTTCGCCACTAAGAGAAAAACGCGCAGATCCTGTAAAAAGGGAAGATTATTCATAGATTGTAAATTATGTTTCTACATTTTTAGTATTGAATACAAATCAGTCAATTATAAGATATCCAGAAAGTCAATTCTGTACCCTGATAAATGAGATATACTCGATGAAAAAAACGTTTAAAATTGCGGCAATTCCGGGTGATGGAATTGGTCATGAAGTACTTCCTGAAGGCATTCGGGTTTTGCAGGTGGTGGCTGAAAAATGGGATCTTCATTTATCGTTTGAATATTTTGAATGGGCCAGCTGCGATTATTATCTCAGGCACGGCAAAATGATGCCGGATGACTGGTTTAATCAATTAATGCAGTTTGATGCTATTTATTTTGGCGCGGTAGGCTGGCCTGAAACCGTGCCTGATCATATCTCACTTTGGGGATCATTACTTAAGTTTCGCCGTGATTTTCAGCAGTATGTTAATCTGCGTCCTGTGCGTTTGTTACCGGGAGTGCCTTGTCCATTAGCGAATAAGAAACCGGAAGATATCGATTTCTATGTCGTCCGGGAAAATACTGAAGGGGAATATTCCGCTATTGGGGGTCGCTTCAATGAAGGTACAGAGCATGAAGTAGTGATTCAGGAGTCGGTTTTTACCCGCCGTGGTGTTGATCGCATCCTGAAATATGCGTTTGAATTAGCCCAGAGCAGCCCGCGCAAATTATTAACTTCCGCGACGAAATCCAATGGGTTATCCATCAGTATGCCTTACTGGGATGAGCGGGTGGAAGAGATGGCAAAACAGTACCCTGATATTAAATGGGATAAACAACATATTGATATTCTTTGTGCCCGCTTTGTGTTGAATCCAGAGCGGTTTGATGTTGTTGTGGCTTCCAATTTATTTGGCGATATTCTTTCCGATCTAGGGCCGGCATGTACCGGAACTATTGGAATTTCCCCTTCTGCTAATTTAAATCCGGAAAGGAATTTCCCTTCTTTGTTCGAACCTGTTCACGGCTCTGCACCGGATATTTATGGCAAAAATATTGCTAACCCGATTGCTATGATCTGGGCCGGAGCCATGATGTTACAGTTTTTAGGTGACGGAGATAAACGTTATCAGGATGCTCATGATGATATCTTAGCGGCGATTGAAACGGTAATTGCGCAAGGCATTGTGACCCCGGATATGAAAGGAAAGGCATCAACACAGCAGGTCGGGAAAGCGATTATTGATTGTTTGAATTATTAAAATTTATCATCTTTTTTTAAAAAAACCGCTCACTATTCAAAGAGCGGTTTTTTATTATTTATGTCTTTAGCCAGCTTAAGAAGATAAGGTATATTAAACTGGCTAAAGACATAATAAAAA
>NZ_CAWQMW010000042.1:0-7073 GCF_963895965.1 Xenorhabdus sp. PB30.3
TTTCCATCTACAATATACAAATAAAACCATAGATTAATCATTGTTACCCAATAAATTATTTAAATTAATTTAATTTTTACCTTTATTGATAAAGACGTGACTCCGTTCAAATTTTCACAATAAAACCCCGTAAAACCATTAGATTTATGATTGTGGCAATTATATTTATATTTTACCTTCTTTATGACTCATTAAACTATCTCATAACATAATGCAGTCATTTACAAAAAGAAAAACAGATAAGTTCATACTTACGTTAACTATAAATGAAACACCACATCATCAATCACACAATTTTCGGTAAACCCTATTATGTCAGTCACAAAAATATTAACACCCAAAAGAACAAAAGCACTGTTGGCAGTCATCGCTGCTATTGCCTTAATTTTCATGGCTATTATTGGAAAAATGAAGAATGCCGATAAACGATTTCTTTCCGTTGCCACGGCATCCACAGGAGGAACCTTTTACCCGATAGGTGTCGGGCTTGCCAATGTATGGAGCCATCATCTCAAGGATGAAAATATTCAGGTCACAGGTCAGTCTTCCGCAGGTTCAATTGAGAATATTGATTTACTCCAGAAAAATGAGGCACAGCTTGTTATTTTACAAAGTTTGATTGCTGTCGAAGCCTATCAGGGTGTCCGTAATTTCGAAAACCGGCCTTATCAGGATCTGCGTTCCATCTCAGTACTCTGGCCTAATGTCGAACACTTTGTGATGATGGACGATAAAATCAAAGAGGGTACGTTAAACGACATCGCCAATACCCGTTTTTCCGTTGGTCCACAAGCCAGTGGCACAGAGCAATCTACGTTGATTATTTTACAAGGGGTCAACCTTAGTAAGAAAAGTATTAGCCCGGAATATCTCGGCTATAGCGATACCGTTTCCGCAATGCGCGATGGCCGTCTTGATGGTGGCGCAATACCTGCGGGGGTTCCCGCCTCAGCGGTCACGGATATGTACGCCAGCGGTGTCTCTGCCCGTATCCTGAATGTGACCGATCAGCAATTGAAGCAGATTAATGCTATCGCGAATTCCTGGTTTCGTTTCGTCATTCAGCCAGAAACTTACCCCCGTCAAAGTGAAACTGTTCACACAATTGCTCAGCCCAATATTCTGATGACCACTCGCGAGATTGATGAAAAAATCGTTTATGAATTAACAAAATCAATGTTTGAGAACCTGAAAGAAGTTCATCAAATCCACAGCGCCGCCAAATATATTTCCCCGGAAAATGCCCTTAAAGGCGTTGCCGTTCCGCTGCATCCGGGAGCTTACAGATATTACCGGGAAATCGGGCTGCCTATTCCTGATGATCTTATCCCGCCGGAAATTCATGCAGCCACAGCTCAGCCTAAGTAATGAGCAAATTGTAAGCCCTTTCCCGTCCGATTATGTGTTTTCATAAGGAATTATTATGAGTATTGCGCCATTAACATCGTCTTCTGCTGAACTGGATAAGGAATCCGGTTCCGGTAATCGCCATTTAATCAGTCCTTACAAACAGATAGCTACCCTGCTGGCGATCGCTATTTCTCTTTATGCCATCTACGCTAATGCGTTATCTAATACACAGGAATTTTACCGTAATGTGATCTTTCTTGGCGGTATTCTGGTACTGGGCTTTATACTCTTTCCGGTTTCCAGACAGCAGGCGACAGCAAAACTCAATCTTTGGGATTATCTTATCATCCTGCTTACTCTGATCAGTTACGGCTATTTCTATTTTACTTATATCGATTTACATGTTGTCAGAAACAGTATTCCCAATACCACCGATTATGTGATGGCTATCGTTGGCATTGCCCTATTACTTGAAGCGGCAAGAAGAACAACGGGTTATTTCATTCCGGGATTATCTGTTTTCGCTATTGTGTATGCTTTATTCGGCCAATATTTTATCGGCATTTTCGGACATGCCGGTTTTTCTATCGAGCGTCTGTTATTCCGTCTGTTTATGACCGGTGAAGGAATTTTCGGGATCACACTGTCAACAGCATCGACAGCGATCATTGTCTTTATCCTGTTTGGTTCATTTTTGAGTGTCAGTGGTGCGACAGCATTGTTCAATGATCTGGCTCTGGCAATCGCCGGACGTCGCAGAGGCGGGCCTGCACAGGTCGCTGTCATTTCATCGGCGCTGACAGGCTCACTCAGTGGGAGCGCAGTTGCCAATGTAGCGACAACAGGGACTTTCACCATTCCACTGATGAAAAGCATTGGCCTGTCGCCACGCTTTGCCGGAGCCGTCGAAGCGGCAGCATCAACCGGCGGTATGATTATGCCCCCTATCATGGGCGCAGCCGCTTTTATCATGGCAGGTTTTCTCGGTATCTCTTACACCACTATTGTGCTTGCCGCCATTATTCCCGCACTGCTCTATTACGCTTCCCTGATTATTGCCATTGATTTGGAAGCCAAAAAACAGGGTTTAAAAGGCATCAGCAAGGAAAGTATTCCACAGGTAAAAGCCGTACTGAAAGCGCGTGGGTTACTGCTACTGCCCCTTTTTATCGTAATCGGCACATTATTAGCAGGAAAAACACCCATTTATGCCGGCTTCCTCGGCATTATTGCAATTATTGTTGCAAGCTGGATCACGCCGGATACTTCGGTACGGATGACACCAAAAAAAATAGCCAATGCCCTGAATGAAGCCGCTCGTGGAGCCATCCAGGTTACTGTTGCCTGTGCTGCTATTGGTATCATTATCTGCGTTGTGACTATGACCGGTATCGGCTCTACCCTTGCTTTCAACATTGTTTCCCTGACAGATAACACACTATGGATGATCCTGCTGGTTGTAATGGTAGTCTGTATCGTGCTCAGCATGGGCTTGCCATCCACAGCGTTATATATTGTTGTCGCCGTCACCGTATCACCAATTCTCATTAAAGCAGGAGTTCTGCCCTTAGCGGCACATTTCTTTGTTTTCTGGTTCGGGGCATTATCCAATATCACCCCTCCAGTTGCCCTTGCCAGCTACACAGCCGCCAGTATCGCTCGCTCTGATCCCATGCAGACATCATGGAGTGCTGTCCGGCTGGCTTTGCCCGGTTTTATTATTCCTTTTATTCTGGTGTATAACCCGGCGCTATTGATGCAGGGCAGTGAGTTAAGTGTGCTTTCTATTCTTTATATGATAATAACTGCATTGATTGGCATTTATTCCCTCTCTATTGCCACTGCCAATTTCTGGATGATAAAAGCGCACTGGCTGGAAAGGATTTTCTTTACGATTGCTGCTCTTCTTTTAATTAAGCCGGGCGTATTAACCGATTTGGCGGGAATGGCGCTGATTGTGTTATCTGGTGTTATTCACTTGCTGCGCTATAAACAATATCAGACAACAGCAATAAGGAAGGAACCGCATAATGTATGATGTGATTATCATCGGGGCAGGGTTAGTCGGGCTTGGTACAGCCAATGCGCTACAGGAACAGCACCCACATTTACGTTTGCTGGTACTGGATAAAGAAAAATGCGTAGCTACGCATCAAAGCGGGCATAACAGTAATGTTGTTCATTCGGGTATTTATTATACGCCCGGTAGTCTGAAAGCCAATCTGGCGAAAAAAGGGAACCAGACGATATATCAGTTTTGTCAGGAACACGGCCTATACTATGATCGCTGTGGCAAAGTGATTGTTGCAACACAATTGAAAGAGCTTTCTTTACTGGAAAATATCTATCAGCGGGGTTTGCAAAATGGTCTTCAGGTTAGTCGGTTATCACAGGCGGCTTTGAAGGAGCGTGAACCTTATGTCAATGGCCTTGAAGCCATTCTGGTCCCGGATACCGGGATCGTCAATTATCCGGAAATTGCAGCAAAACTGGCTGAAATCATCCAGATCAGAGGTGGAGATATTCACTGCCAACAATCTGTACAAACTATCCGGGAACACAGTGATTCTATCGAAGTTCAAACCCAACAACGCACTTATCAGGCAAAATGGCTGGTGAACTGTGCCGGCTTACAGAGTGACAGAATAGCTCAACTGGCAGGTTACGATACTGGTATGAAAATCGTGCCATTTCGCGGCGAATATTATGTGCTGAATAGTGATAAAAACTATCTGGTCAATCACTTGATTTATCCCGTTCCTAATCCTGATTTCCCATTTTTAGGTGTTCATTTCACCCGTATGCATAATGGCAAACGGGATGTGGGGCCCAATGCGGTACTGGCATTTAAACGCGAGGGGTATCGCCGGACAGATTGTAACCTGCGGGATATGGCGGAAATACTGACTTACAAAGGTGTCTGGAAAATTGCTTCACGTTATTTAAGTGAAGGAATCGCAGAAATGCGCCGCTCATTCTCACATCAGCTATTTACTGAAAATGCCCGCCAGCTTATTCCCGATTTACGTCCTGAAGACATTACTCCGGGGCCAGCGGGTGTCCGTGCTCAGGCAGTCACGCCCGAGGGTAAACTAGTGGATGATTTTCACTTTGTAACCGGTCGCCGGTCATTACACGTTTGTAATGCTCCCTCGCCAGCGGCTACTGCATCATTTGAGATTGGGAGAGAACTTGTAAGACGGTATTTTGAATTAATTTAATGGTAATGATTTTTTAAAAGGCAGCGTATAGATTAATTACTATGCGCTGCCTGATCACTTATTATAGCAATCGCAGTAAGTCAGCAACCATTCCGGAGAGATGCGCATCTCTCCATTGCCTATTCCACCCAGAAGTCTCCAAGTCACCAATTTCAAAACGTGTATCAATATAACGTCTTTGACGTTCAGAAATCATATATTCAAGCCTGCGAGTACCTTCCTCATAACGAAATCTACTGATAGTACTAACCGCTGTCGGATTAATTTCATTTATAAATGGTGCATATAGTTCACGTACAGTTACACTTCTAATGTTTATAAATCTTTGTACCGCTCTGCCCCCCGCATTCAAAAGTACTCCGTTATCCATTGTTAACCTAATTCCTCCACCCGTTGTCTGATAAGCAAATCCCAAGCGCTGTAGTGCGTTAAAATCTTGCTGCATGCTTTCTGTCATCTGAGCGAGTGGAGGAAAATCAAACTGCACCGTTCTATATCCATTACTCATGACTTCCTGTACCCACCCTGCCGCATTTGCTCTATCAAAAGATTCTAATGTGCTTCTTGCAGTTGTCTCAATTGCCGCTGCTGCCCTTGTTGTATTGGCTGTCTCAGTAGCTCTAGTTGTCTCCGCTGCAACTGCTTCTATTGTTCTGGGAACCTCACTTTCTCCCGCCGCCGCAGCCCTTACACTGGAACCAAAACTAAAACTACTTTGTAGCTGAGCTTCCGCCTGCCGTAACCCACGAACCATTTTACCAAGTGCCAAACTACCCAGACTGACCGCCCCGCATCCCATTGAAATCCAGCCCAAAACAGTAGACGCCTGCGGATTACTGTCCTCTGTCACAGCACTGGCAAACCCGGTCGCGGCCCCTAAAAAACCAACCCCGGCCAAAATCGCCCCACTCAGCGTCAGGGAAGCCCCTCCCGTTGGAATGACCGCGGCCAACTCCGCGACCATTCCAAACAGGCCTAACGCTATTCCCAGAATACTGCCCACACTCAGATGCCCACTCGGATCGGTCCGGTTGATCGGATCGCCCAGGCAGTATGCATACGGGTTCAGCCCCCCGGCCCCGAACGGGCTGAGGCTGTCCGGCGCCGTAAACCGCATCAGGACCGGGTTATACGTCCGGTAGCCGTTGCCCAGATGATACCCGCCTCCGGCCGGGTCCTGCCGCTCCCCGTTATAGCCCGGTAAATCCGGGTCACTGTCCGCCGCCGCCTGCTGCCCGTACGGGGTATAGCGAAAACGCGAGGTCCGGTCATTGTGACGGCTCAGCAGCACACTGCCCGGCCCGTCAGTGCCCAGTAAATGCACGCCGTCAGCCGTGACACTCGCCGCGGGCGCCCTGCCCGCTTGCACCAGCCGCGTAACCGCGCCGCTTTCCCGCTGAATTTCTGCCACCCGGCTCGCCCCCTGATAGTACAGCTCCCGGGTGTCCGCCTTGTCCCGCCACTGCAACGCCAGCCGCCCGCTGGCATCATAACCGTAAGTCTGTGTGCTCCCCGCCTGCGTGACGGAGGCCAGCCGGCCCAGCCCGTCATAGGCCAGCATTCGATGCGACTCATCCTCAATCAGCCGCCCGGCTTTATCGTAAGTGAGTACAATCGTGGCCGGATAGGCCGGGTGGTTATGGGTGATTTTCGTCAGCTGGCAGGGGTCGGCCGGATTCGCGTAACTGAAACAGGCCGTGTCCTGACTGCCGTCCGCCAGGGTGGTGAGACAGGTCAGCAGGTTGCCCAGCCGGTCATAGGTAAACTGCTGGCGGCTCAGGGTCTGCCCGTACGCATCCCGCGGGCATTCCGTGCCCGAACAGCGATAATCCGTCAGCCAGCGGCGGTGGGCATCGTAGGTATAAGACTCGTCCCGCAATGGCACCGCGGGCTGGGGGCCGTTTGCCGGCCCGACCGCGGTGGTCCGGCTCGCCAGTTGCCCGGTCAGGGTATAAGTCTGGCTCAGGGTCAGTCTGTCCGGCCCGCTTTCAATCCGCCGCTCAATTTCCCGGCTGAAATCATCAAAGATCAGGGTTGTCACCAACTGCTGCCGGCCGGCATTGTCCTGCACCGTCCAGCGGTCTGTCCGCCCGGCCGCATCATACCGGAGGGTCACCGTCACCGCCTCATCCACCGCCTTCACCGGCCGGCCCAGCCCATCAAACTGCAGCCGGTGCACGACCCCCGCCATATCCTGACAGGCCGTGAGCTGACCGGTCGGGGTGTAGTGATACACGGCACGGCGCGCCGGCCCGGCGCCCGCATCGTCAAACTTCACCGTTTCCTCTTTGAGCAGCCCCGCCGGGGTATAAGAGCGTTGCAACGTGGCCTGTCCGACCGCCTCCGACCGGGTCAGCGCCCCATTTTTCCCCTGATAGGTAAACTGCTGGATGAGGCCCGGGGCGTCCACACGGACAGGGACATTGCCCAGCCGCGGCTCATATTGCATCGTCACCGTCTGCCCCACAGCATCTGTCACGGTGTCCGGCAGCGGGCTGACGC
>NZ_CAWQMW010000043.1:0-6993 GCF_963895965.1 Xenorhabdus sp. PB30.3
AGAAATAACTTTTCTTTATAATATATTTATTAAGCAAAGATATCGTTCTTTTCACCTTCAATGGCCTATTTGCCATTTTTTCACTCATAGATTTTCGTTCAGAAAAATTTTAGTCGGAATAGTCTCAAAATTAAATCAACGAATCTATTTGAATGATTTTTGGAACATCATATTGCACCCCCACCTAAAATGAGGGCACACAAATCAGTCTTTACGACTCAGGCTTCCCCGGCGGCATAAATGGCGACGCATACGGGTTATTCCCGGTTCCGGCCTCTGTTTTTCATCAAGGCTAGCTAATACCAGTGACAAAGCCTGTTCAGCAACATCGCGATGGCGCTGTGCTACCGATAATACCGGACACTCAAGAAAATCAAGCAACTCATGATCACCAAATGTTGCTATGACTAACTGTTCCGGTAAACGTCCACTGCGTTTCAGGATGGTATCCATCACCCCCTGAAGCAAGGCAAATGAAGTCGTGTAAAGTACCTGAGGCAAAGGATTTTTTTCCAGCCATGAAGCAAAAACGTCAGCCGCTGCTTCACGTTCATAGCTGTTCGCATAGAGATAACTCACCTGACGCGGATCATTTTCCCATGCTTCGCGGAACCCTTGTTCACGTAAAAAACTGACGGATAATTCAGGCAGTGCGCCCAAATAAAGTACGGATTCTGAAGGAAACTGGCGTAATTCCTGTGCCAGCATTTTCGCATCTTCAAGATCGTCCCCGACAACACTGACAAAATGTTCGCTGTCCAATGCGCGATCCAGCGCGATAATAGGCAGGGAGCGATTCGCCCAGCGCTGATAGAATGGATGCTCAGGAGGCAAAGCAGTAGAAACAATAATTGCATCAACTTGCCGTTGCAAAAGATGCTCAACACAACGCATTTCGTTATCTGGCTGGTCTTCTGAGCAGGCTATCAATAACTGATACCCGCGCTGCCGGGCCTGACGTTCAAGGTAGTTAGCAATACGGGTATAGCTCGTATTCTCCAAATCCGGTATCACTAAACCAATAGAACGGGTACGTCCTGCCCGTAGACCGGCAGCAACAGCATTAGGATGGTAGTTATGTTCTCTGACTACCGCCATCACTTTTTCTACTGTTTTATCGCTAACCCGGTACTGTTTAGCTTTACCATTGATAACATAACTGGCCGTAGTACGTGAAACACCTGCTAAGCGGGCGATCTCATCCAGTTTCACATTAACCCCTCAGTAATATGATAGAAAAAGCCCCACGTTACAGTAGGGCCCAGTAAATATCTGTATATTAACCCGCAGATTGCGAATTTTCATCGCATAATTTTTTCTCCGCGCGCAACACCTACAATGCCTGATCGTGCCACTTCCACGATCTCTGCAACTTCCCGCACCGCATCAAGAAAGGCATCCAGTTTTTCGCTCGTTCCCACCAACTGAACAGTGTACAGTGACGAAGTCACATCAACGATTTGCCCACGAAAAATATCGGTGCTGCGTTTAATTTCTTCGCGCCCGTATCCACTGGCCTGCAATTTTACCAGCATGATTTCACGCTCAACGTGAGCACCAGCTGTTAACTCATTAACCCGCAGAACATCCACTAACTTATGCAGCTGTTTTTCTATCTGCTCCAATACTTTTGCATCACCTTTAGTCTGAATGGTCATGCGTGACAAAGTTGGATCTTCCGTCGGTGCTACCGTCAGACTTTCAATATTATAACCCCGTTGGGAAAACAGACCCACTACGCGAGACAATGCTCCCGATTCGTTTTCAAGTAATACAGACAAAATCCGGCGCATGATCAGGTCCTCTCTGTTTTGCTTAACCACATCTCATCCATTGCTCCTCCACGGATCTGCATTGGATAAACGTGTTCTGTTTCATCAACGGTAACATCAACAAAAACCAGACGCTGGTTTTCTGTCACTTCACGCAAAGCCTGAGCCAGTTTGCTTTCCAGCTCATCATAACTCTGGATGGAGACACCAATATGCCCGTAAGCTTCTGCCAGCCTGACAAAATCGGGCAGTGATTCCATGTAGGACTGAGAATGGCGACCCGCGTAAATGATATCCTGTATTTGTTTCACCATGCCCAAAAAACGGTTGTTTAAGTTAAGCACCAGAACCGGTAAGCCATACTGTAATGCGGTAGACAGCTCCTGAATATTCATCTGAATACTGCCATCGCCGGTCACACATATGACCGTTGCTGCCGGATTTGCCAGCTTAACGCCCAGTGCCGCAGGCAGACCAAAGCCCATCGTTCCCAGACCACCAGAATTAATCCAACGCCTTGGCTTATCAAATGGATAATGCAATGCGGCAAACATCTGATGCTGACCAACATCGGATGCAATATACGCATCCCCTTTGGTCAAACGATAAAGTGCTTCAATCACTGCCTGTGGTTTTATTTTCGGGCTGGCGCGATCATAATCAAGACATTTGCGATTACGCCACTGTTCAATAGATAGCCACCAGTCTTTGATTGCATCAGGATCCTGAGAGCTTTCCGCTGCGTCCAACAGTTCCACCATCTGACCGAGTACCTGTTTCGCATCGCCAACAATCGGAATATCAGCCGTCACCGTTTTAGAAATAGATGTTGGATCAATATCAATATGTAATACCGTCGCTTGCGGGCAATATTTTGCCAAATTATTGGTCGTGCGATCATCAAAACGCACCCCTACAGCAAGAATAATGTCGGCATTGTGCATCGCTTTATTGGCTTCAAACGTGCCATGCATCCCCAGCATACCCAGACTCTGCTGATGAGTAGCAGGAAAAGCACCGAGTCCCATCAATGAGCTTGTCACGGGAAGACGAAGGGATTCCGCCAGTTTCAGCAATTCCGCTGAACAGTCTGAATTAATCGCACCGCCTCCTACATAAAGCACCGGTTTTTTCGCTTCCTGTAACGCTTTCAGTGCTCGCTTAATCTGCCCCTTATGCCCCTGAATCGTTGGATTGTAGGAGCGCATATTGATTTTTTCTGGATAAATATAGGGAAATTTCAGCGCTGGATTAACGGTATCTTTAGGGAAATCAATAACAACTGGTCCGGGACGGCCACTTGCAGCTAAATAAAAGGCTTTTTTGATTATATTTGGAATATCTTCCGCTTTCTTCACCAGAAAGCTATGTTTGACGATAGGACGGGAGATCCCCACCATATCACATTCCTGAAAAGCATCGTTACCGATCAAAGAGCTGGCCACCTGACCAGACAACACCACCATCGGGATCGAATCCATATACGCCGTTGCAATTCCGGTTATGGCGTTAGTTGCTCCCGGCCCTGAAGTAACCAGAACAACCCCCGTTTGCCCCGTTGAACGCGTATAACCATCCGCCATATGAACAGCGCCCTGTTCGTGACGGACCAGAATATGTTCTATTCCGCCAATCGTATGTAAGGCGTCATAAATATCCAGGACGGCCCCTCCCGGATAACCGAATACATGCTCAACGCCCTGATCGATTAACGATCTGACGACCATTTCGGCTCCTGACAACATCTCCATTGAGTTTGCCTCCAGGCTCTGTTTGCAAGTTAATGTCAGGACTTCATAAGATCATCATGAAAGTGACCTTATTTATCCCATTCTATTTATTCGTAGTGTTTATTAGATTAGCATTCGTAATGACACGCATTTCATTAATACACTAAGCCATTAACATAACGTCAGATCTCAAGGTTATCAAACAACAATTCACATATTGAAAACATTTTTTTAATAAAATGATTTCGTTGTTCTCAGTTAAACCAAAACAGGGGCGTTATTATCCAGAGCTGATTCAATCCCGATACATGGATTCAATTTCACTCTGATAACGTTGAGAAATCACCTTACGCCGTAATTTCAGTGTCGGAGTCAGTTCGCCTTTTTCCATCGAAAAGGACTCCGGTAGCAGCGTAAAGCGTTTTACCTGATGGAATTTGGCGATATTTTTCTGCAATTCTTTCAGGCGCTGTTCAAATAACCCGATAACCTGATGATTACGCAGCAATTCCAGACGATTCTGGTAATGAAGATTTATCGATTTTGCGTAATCCTCCAGCGCTTCATAGCTGGGAACAATTAACGCTGAAACAAACTGGCGGGCATCAGCAATCACAGCAATATGCTCAATAAAACGATCTTGCCCCAGTGTTCCTTCAATTAATTGCGGAGCAATGTATTTTCCCGTTGACGTTTTCATTAAATCTTTCAGGCGTTCTGTAATGAACAGATTCCCGGTTTCATCCAGCCCTCCGGCATCCCCTGTTCGCAGCCAGCCATCTTCAGTAAAGGCATGAACCGTGTCTTCCGGTCGATTGTAATACCCTTTCATTACGATTGGGCCACGTACCTGAATTTCCCCCGCTGTGCTGATACGAACATCCACTCCAGGCAATGGCGTACCAATTGAACCCAACAGATAATTTTTCTCTTCCCAGCAGGAAACCGTGGCACAGGTTTCCGTCATTCCATAACCGTATTTGATATTGAGACCAACTGACAGGAAGAAACGCATAATGGAGTCTTCAAGTCGTGCTCCGGCTACCGGCAGAAAACGGATCCGACCACCTAATAGCTGGCGAAGTTTGTTCAGTACCAAACGATCAGCCAGTTTTTCTCCGCATAGAGAAAACGGACAGCCCTTTTTACCGTTTAATTGACGTGACCAACGGCGTTCACCCCGTTTGATCGCCCACTGGAAAATCATTCTGCGCCAGAATGGAGCGCGGGACACTTTCTCAAGAATTGCACTATGTATTTTTTCATACAGACGAGGAACAGAGCACATGACGGTCGGACGCACATCAACCATCGCCTCCCGAACAAAATTGGTGTCGGTCAGATAGACATTTAAGGCACCTGTATGCATGACGTAATAACTCCATGCACGCTCAAAAATATGGGATAACGGCAGGAAACTGAGAGATACATCCTGTTCAGTCAGCGTTAACCGCTGATCATGCAGATAAAGCTGGGCGGCGATATTCTGGTAATCCAGCATGACACCTTTTGGCTCTCCTGTTGTACCGGAGGTATAAATCAGCGTAAAAAGATCATGCAAATCCAACCCGGCAATGCGGCTATCAAGTTCAGCCTGATACTGTTGCTTGTCATCCGCAATAAATGCCGATAAATACAATGCTTGTGGACATTCTTTCAAATCGACAGATTCATCCAGAACAACCAGATGATTAAGCTGCGGGCAAAGGGCTAACAATGTCAACGCTATATCGTACTGCTCCTGCCCTCCCACAAATAATATCCGTACTCCTGCATCATTGAGAATAAATGCAGCCTGATCTCGGCTACTTGTCGCATAAAGCGGTACTGTGACGGCCCGTAACTGCAAAATGGCCAGATCCGATAATGACCATGCCATTGAGTTATCGGCAAAAATACCGATTTTCTCCTGAATTCCCACCTCAAGTGACAGCAGGGATCTTGCAATAGATTTCGTTTTACTATCAACATCCTGCCAGCTCATTTCAAGCTGTTCTGATGCTGACCATTGGCGAAATGCAATTTTTTCAGGGTATTTGCTGACTTGCTGTTGTAATCGCGTGATCAAGTGATAGGAGTGGAGAGAATTTGTTACCACAATATATTCCTGTTCTAAATCTTTGGTTCATCACATTCAGCAAGAAAACTGCCTAATTTTCAGCTTACATGTGTTAGCTATTTCCGCGCAGTCTACCCATTCCTGATGAAAGGGGGAAGCGTATTTTTAATAAGACAGGCCTCCCTAAAAAGAGGGAGGCCTGCTACTGCAATGCGTTTCGAAATAGATTGGATAAAAGATAACGACAGGTGAATACCCCGTTTTATTACCGATCGCCAAGGCAACTCAGTAATGATTTCATCCACTGATGTCCTTTATCTCTGTTCATTGAAGCATGCCATATCAAATAACATGGACGGGAAACACTGTTATTAGGCAATGATACAGTACGGATATTTAACTGTCCGGAATAGTGCTCAACCATCCATTTAGGCGCGATGGCAACCAGGTAAGTCTGAGATACGATGTTAAGAACACTATTTAAATCAGTTCCCTGATAAGAGACAGAATCTATTAATTCACTGTTTTCATAGTAAGGTTTGCTGAAGGAATCTGAATTATCTAATGCTACAATTGCATGCCGCTCATCCTGCAATTGCTGCTGACTGATACATTCACCAATTCTGGGATGGCTTTGAGAAACAGCCAGAACTAACTCGTCATCAAATAATGGGAAATGCTGAAAATCAGGATGTTCAAATTGGGTATAACTGATAACAAATTCGATTTCTTGATATTTTAATTTCTTCTCAATATTGTCGTTTATTTGTGTTTTAATCACGACATCGATATTGGGAGAATGCCTTTTTATTTCACCAACAATTTGAGCAGCTAAACGGATATCAAGTGGACTACAGATAGAAAGATTAAATGTTCTTACACTATTATCGGGATCAAACCCTGCTCCGGGTAATTCATTATGTACAATCTGAAGTGCCTGCCTAAGTGGCCCGAAAAGTTGTTTTGCCCTTGCCGTTGGCTGAATACCACGCCCATGCCGCACAAATAATTCATCATCAAACATCGTTTTTAAGCGAGCTACTGCGTTACTGACCGCCGGTTGTGACATACCTAATGCCTGAGCTGCACGTGTAATATTCTGCATTTGCATAACAGCATCAAAAACAGTCAGCAAATTGAGATCTACACTACGCAATTGAACTTCACATGGTTCTTTTTTTCCTGTGTTTACCAGGTTGCATCCAGCCATTATTTAATTTCACTCCACTATATTTATTGCGGCGATCTTATTATTAATAAATGAATATAGACTGCCTTACCATGTAAGTTTCAACATTTTAAAGAGCTACTTCAAATAATAAGATCATTTATCTCAATCATGACAATTTAATTGAGATTCTTCCTTGTATAAAAACAATTATATATTATTAAAAATAATCAAAAATAAAGTATTAATCCATAACTCTGAATT
>NZ_CAWQMW010000044.1:0-6872 GCF_963895965.1 Xenorhabdus sp. PB30.3
ATATATGACTTATCTTTTTTATTTTGTAATATCTATTCGTTGATATACCTATCTCGATTCAAATATTCACCTGCATATTTTTATAAAAAAGATTATTAATAAATGTTAGGAATGTAGATATGAGTAAAAATAAATCAACCGTGCCGGGTGTACATCCTTACCATGGCCCCGCGGGCGGATGGGGAGCATTAAAAGCAACAGCAACTGCTGTTCGTACTCAGATGGACGCTTTTGTTGCGCCAAAGACCTTGCTGAATACTAACCAACCCGACGGTTTTGATTGCCCCGGATGTGCCTGGCCTGATAAAGAACACAACTCTACATTCCAGTTTTGTGAGAATGGCGCAAAAGCTGTGACGTGGGAAGCCACCAAAAAACGTGTCACTCCTGAGTTTCTGGCTGAAAATACCGTGAGCACTTTACTGGAAAAATCAGATTACGAATTGGAAGGATATGGGCGTTTAACTCATCCACTGGCTTATGATGCTGCCACAGATACACTGGTTCCTGTTTCGTGGGAAGCTGCATGCCGTCGTATTGGTGAAATTTTAAGAGAAATACCATCACCTGCTGAGGTCGAATTTTACACTTCAGGACGAGCTTCAAATGAAGCTGCCTATTTATTTCAGCTCTTTGCCAGAGAATACGGCACAAATAATTTTCCGGATTGCTCCAATATGTGCCATGAACCCACCAGTGTGGGGCTGCCTCAATCCATTGGTATTGGTAAAGGCACTGTTTCATTAGATGACTTTGATAAAACTCAGCTAATTATTTCTATCGGTCATAATCCCGGGACTAACCACCCACGAATGATGGGAACACTGCACGAAGCTGCTCGCCGTGGTGTGCCTATAGTGGTGTTTAATCCACTGCGTGAACGCGCATTGGAACGTTTCACCGATCCGCAAAATATGATTGAAATGGCGACCTATAGCTCAACGAATATCGCCTCTTCTTACTATCAAGTAAAAGCGGGAGGTGATGCAGCAGCGCTGAAAGGCATCATGAAAGTCTTATTGGAATGGGATGAAAAACGCGGGAATATTCTCGATCATGAGTTTATTGCAACACATACCATGGGATTTGATGCCGTCAAAAAAGAGCTACGCGGTACTTCCTGGCAAGATATTGAGAATGAAAGTGGCATTTCTCAAGCCGATATTGAAAATGTCGCTCTGTTGTACGCTAATTCAGATGCGACCATAGTCACTTATGGTATGGGAATAACTCAGCATAATAAAGGAACCGCGAATGTCCGGTTAATTGCCGATTTGCTGCTCATGAAAGGCAATATCGGCAAATCCGGGGCTGGAATATGCCCACTGCGTGGCCATTCTAATGTTCAGGGTAACCGCACCGTTGGTATTACAGAAAAACCATCACCGGAATTCTTACAAAAACTGGAAGAAGTCTTCGGGTTTAAACCCCCTTATGAACACGGGCACGATGCAGTTAAAGCGATGCAGGCGATGGTGGACGGGCGCGTGAAGGCACTGCTTTGTCTTGGCGGGAACTTTGCCGTGGCATTACCTGATCCTGAATTATCATTTTCAGCAATGAAAAAACTCGACTTGAGTGTACATATCGGAACTAAGCTTAATCGTTCTCATTTACTGGTGGCGAAAGAAACCTTTATTTTACCTTGTTTAGGTAGAACTGAATTAGATATTAGGGAGTTAGGGCGTCAATCCATTACGGTCGAAGATTCCATGTCAATGGTTCATGCATCATCGGGAAAATTAACGCCAGCATCACCACTGTTAAAATCAGAGCCTGTTATTGTGGCTGAAATGGCAGCAGCCACTTTACTGCATAGTAAAACACCATGGTTACGCTATACCGAAAGCTACGATCTTATCCGTGATTTGATTGAGAAAACTATTCCTGGATTTGATAACTATAATCAGCGCATCCGGACTCCGGGGGGATTTCGTATGCCATTGCCACCAACAGAGCGCATTTGGCCAACACCAACGGGCAAGGCGATGTTTTCTGTGTTTAAAGGAGTGAAAGAAAACGCAGATGTGCTGGGTGAAGATGTGTTGCGTCTAATGACTATTCGTAGCCATGACCAATATAATACAACCATTTATGCATTAGATGATCGTTACCGTGGAGTATTTGGACGACGTGATGTGCTGTTTATGAATGATGTTGATCTGAAAGCCCGTGGTTTAAAGCACGGGGATAAAATCATTATTGAAACAGTGAGCAAAAACAGAAAGTTACTTCTCAAAGATATCACCGTTATTTCATTCAGTATTGCTCCGGGCACTGTTGCTGCTTATTATCCAGAAGCGAATGTTTTAATTCCATTAGATTATATTGATGAAGAAAGTGGTACACCTTCTTATAAATCAGTGCCAGTAAGAGTTTTTTCTCAGCAGGAGAAACCCGCTTAATTACTGAAAGTCTTTTTCAATGAAAATAGTCGCACAATAATACGTGCGACTATTTTTCTCGTGAGCTTAATTCTTTATTATTACCTGCTAAGGTAAAACATACCCATATTCCTAAATATTTATCTTTTCTACATAGTCGCACATATTAGCAAAGCAGGTTTCAATTAATACTGAACGAGGCTCTTCCCGGCGGATCAATATACCAAGTGAAGCATTAATAACAGCATCCTCTATTGGAATAATATCAATATTATCACTTAGCTTTTCCATTTTTTTAGTAATAGGAATGATAGATGAGCAAAAGCCGGAATTGACTGACTGAATAAGATGAAGTGTAGAATCACTTTCGAGAATTATTTTAGGTTGAAGATTATAACGCTGAAATGCAAGATCGATAGATTGACGAAAATAATTCGCCTGGCTGATAAGCGCCAGTGGTAATGTTGCTACCATTTCCCACGTGACTGTTGGTGTGGCAGGAGTAAATTGTGTTCGGTTAAATAAAAGCCCGAGTTTTGTTTTCTTCAGTGAATAAATATCATGCTGATGAGTATCCGCTTTTTCCAGATAACAAATACCAATATCTAAACGATTACTATTTAGATCATCAATAATTTTTTCACTGTGGCCCGAACTTACTTGAAAGCGTATTTCAGTAAATGTTTCAGAAAGATGTTGTAACATTAGCATTGGCTCAATATTAGTCAGAGGAACAATGCCAATACGAAGCTGACCTAACAATTGCTGGCGAAAATTAGCTGCTTCTGCCTGTAGCCCTTCATAGGCTGACTGCATGGTTTTAGCCCACTTTAATATTTTTTCACCTTCTTCTGTAAATCCTTCAAAACGCGAGCTTCGTTTTATCAAAATAACATCAAGCTCTTTTTCAAGATTCCTTAGTCGCATAGAGAGCGTTGGCTGAGTGACATGACACATTTCTGCCGCTTGTCCAAAGTGCTGAGTTTTATCTAATGCGATTAAATAAAATAATTGTTTAATATCGATGGGATTTTCCTCGGCGATGAGCTGGTAAGGGGCTGTAAATAAAAGACTTAATAATTATATGCCGTTTTATCTGCTCCAAAAAATTATCAATACTATTGATGTAATGCTATCTGCACTTTTATCTATAAACTGTAGGACTATAGTTGATCCTGTGGTGCCTAAAATCAAGCAATTAAAACTGCTCACATCTGACTCATCATCACTGGAAAAATGATCGACATAGGTGATATATCAGGGTAAATTTTGGGACCGGTAACGGATAATAATACACATGATTTTGCTTCAAGAATTGCCTTAGTATAAATTGGGGCCTATCGAGTTAGCAGAGAAATTTCGCTCGAAAATATCTTGATTGATTTTTCCTGTTACCAACAAACACCCATTGTTCATCAACTTCGCATATGATTTGAATTTCATTCTCCACAAGATTTTCCCCAATTCAGGGAAATAAAGTTTGGCTAATGAAGATATTAATATGTTAACTTAGGCAAAACGGTAGAAAATCAATATAATAGGAACTATGAGAAAATTTGCATTATTGACTTACGCCCTGGTTCTATTTGGTTTCACACAACCTGTGAAAGCCTTGTCCGAAAGTGAAGCGGAAGATCTTGCTGATCTCACAGCAGTTTACATCTACCTAAAATATGATTGTGGCTATAGCCAGATCCCAGATAGAGAAATCAGGCGTACGGTTGTCTATTTTGCCCAGCGTAATAAATGGGATCTCGGGAATTATGATGGTCAGTTAATGGAGGAACTGAATCAACAGGGCTACAACGATCTGAAGGGAATCGACCTGCCTCATGAGGTAAAATGCCGCTCTCTTGCACGCCGCTCCCTCAGCCTGCTTGCTTATGTAAAATAATTTTATTGTCACTCTCTGGCAAATATCACAGTGCAACTAATTCTGTTGTTGGCTATTATGTGCGCCTCATAATTATGGGGACCACAATGGGGGAATACCAATAGATGTCACAGAAAAACACTTGGTATGAGACATTACATACCAATTTTGGTCAGTATTTCACGGTTGAAAATGTGCTCTATCACAATAAAACCGAGCATCAGGATCTCATTATTTTTGAAAATGCGGAACTGGGTCGCATTATGGCTCTTGATGGCGTAGTACAAACGACTGAACGCGATGAGTTTATTTACCATGAAATGATGGCCCATGTGCCACTATTTGCTCACGGAAATGCCAAACGCGTTTTGATTATCGGTGGTGGGGATGGTGGCATGTTGCGTGAAGTTTGCCGCCATCAATATCTCGAAAACATCACTATGGTAGAAATTGATGCCGGAGTTGTCGAATTCTGCCGCCAATACTTACCAAACCATAATGCAGGGGCTTACGATGATCCCCGTTTCAAACTTGTTATTGATGATGGCGTCAACTTTGTCAATACAACTTCTGATAAGTTTGATGTCATCATCTCCGATTGTACCGACCCAGAAGGGCCCGGCGAAAGTTTATTCACATCTGAGTTTTATGAAGGCTGTGCTCGCTGCCTAAATGAAGGAGGTGTTTTTGTCGCCCAGAATGGTGTTTGTTTCCTGCAACAAGACGAAGCCATTACAAGCCACAAAAAACTAAACCACTATTTTGCTGACAGCAGTTTTTATCAGGCCGCTATTCCTACTTATTACGGCGGGATCATGACGTTCGCATGGGCAACACAAACCTCAGCCCTACGTCAGACGCCCCTGGAAATCCTGCAACAGCGTTTCGATAATGCGGCGATAACCTGCCGTTACTACACCCCAGCCATACATGCCGGTAGTTTTGCCCTGCCACAGTATTTGCTGGATTCTCTATCTGGAAACCAATAGTCACCCATGCCGGGAGGTGAAGTAAATTGCGTAAACTGAAATTGCACGGCTTTAACAATCTCACAAAAAGCTTAAGTTTCTGTATTTACGATATCTGTTATGCAAAAACGAAAGCCGATCGCGACAGTTATATCGCGTACATTGATGAACAGTACAATGCAAACCGCTTAACTGAAATCCTCAGTGAAACCTGTTCAATCATTGGTGCAAACATTCTTAATATTGCCCGTCAAGACTATGACCCTCAAGGGGCAAGCGTAACCATTCTGATTAGTGAAGAACCCGTAGATCCCAAACTGGTGGATAATACGGAAAATCCGGGGCCTCTTCCTGATTCTGTCGTCGCCCATCTGGATAAGAGCCATATCTGTGTACATACCTATCCGGAAAGCCATCCTGATGGCGGCATATGCACATTCAGGGCAGATATTGAAGTCTCTACTTGTGGTGTAATTTCACCCCTTAAAGCACTTAATTATCTGATCCATGAACTGGAATCTGACATTGTAACAATGGATTACCGTGTTCGCGGTTTTACCCGGGATATTAACGGAGTAAAACTGTATATCGATCACGAGATTAGCTCCATTCAAAATTACGTGACTGAAGAGATCCAGTCTCAATACCATATGATGGATGTGAATATTTTTCAGGAAAATCTTTTTCATACCAAAATGATGCTGAAAGAATTTGATCTGAATGAATATTTATTCAATACCACAGCTGAAGAGTTAAACGAAACAGAAAAGCAGGAAATTATCCACCTGCTTAAAAAAGAGATACAGGAAATCTACTACGGTCGTAATTTGCCAGAGATTTAAATATTATCCTTTCGTTTCAGTAAATTTACTGGCAGATATTTTATCTGCCAGTCATATTATTTTATTTCATGCCCATTGCATTTCCAGTTATCCAGCCAATAAGATCTCAATCTGGATTCTGAAAAGTTAATCCAAATATAAAGGGCTTCATTCATCAAATAGTTATAGCGAATATACACCAAGCTCTGTACTTGTTGTAATTTCAACGCCATAAATTGATTTAAGATAATTGAGGGCTTCATTCTGATCTGCTTGCAGAAAAACACAAACAGCATCAGATAATACTTTAATACCATAACCACGAACAAACGCACCATAAGCTGTGTGACGAACACAACAATCGGTATGCTGGCCAGTCAATACCACTTCTGTCACACCATGTTGTTCGAAGATAGTGCCAAGATTTGTACCATCAAAAGCACCATAAAACCGTTTAGGGGTGACGATTTCACGCTTTGCTCCGATAGGAGCCAGAGCATCAATAACATCAGCACCAGATGTTCCCTTCATGGCATGTCTACCCCAAATAGCTATTTCCCGGTCATCTTCCCAATGTGAATCATTGGCATACACAACTAACCAGTCAGGATTAGATCTAGCATAATTGAGCATTTTCTGTATTACAGGAACAATGGGAATTACATTCGCTTCATTTGCGAGAGCGCCAGTTACAAAATCATTCAACATGTCAATTACGATAAGTGCTTTCATTTAGCCAACCTTGTTTTTACATGAAGAAATATTAGTATGAAATGAAACTACTGTTTATAATTCACTATATATAAGAAAATAGCCACTATAAGAT
>NZ_CAWQMW010000045.1:0-6830 GCF_963895965.1 Xenorhabdus sp. PB30.3
GAAAGTCTGGGGAGGGGGTATTCTTAACATGGCGGCAAGCTCCGTCGGGTGAACGGAATTTGATTAAATCAAAGTGCCGGATAAAAAACCAGCACTTTGTCAGTAATCTGAACGGACGAGTATCTGTGATACTCGTCCGTTTAATAGCATCAGAGCCTTCCATGTCCTAACGGACATCTAAAATTCATTCCTTCCAGTGTATTTCCCTTTCAATTTCGTCAGAAAAATAGTCTCGCGGGGGTGTCGGGGTTTACCCTGACCAAGATGATTTGTAACAACGATGGTGTGTCGGCGGTGCTACAAATCACATCTTGTCCCGTATTTGACCCCTATTTTTCCCCGAATTTCACTGTCACTTTTTTTTCAAATTTTTCGCAACCTTGAAACGGTTTTTCGTCAATTCAAAATCAGCATCAGGAACAACATGGCGATGAACACGAGAAGGATCGGGTTGCAACTCACCGTTATCAATTGCCACCATTTCTTTTACACCACTCAGCAACTGTTGAAACAAATCTGCTCTCATAATTTTCTCAACTCATTGACGGTCTAACTTTAAAAGGAGGGTTCTCAATTCTTCAGTGGATGCTCTAGAATATAAACTAAATAATCGCCTTTCTAGGCTAGAATGAGTTATGTAATTTTTGTAATTTTAATTTTTTTTTCGATTTCGCCACAGAAGTCAGATACCTCTTGTGAAAGTCCCCACCAATCGTAGAAAACGCTGTTACTGTAAGCATTACACAAAGTTATATCAGAAAGTAATTCTATTGCTTTCTGTTGATAATACTCGTTTGGAACATAGATGCCGGTACAATGTTCTAAAATTGATATGGACTCTTCGTTTAAGCGCCATTCTCGTTCCCAAGAAAAATCATGCCAATTGGTTTTATCATTTAGGTCAAACTTAACAAATCTCCACTGATGAGTACCTAACTCGTTTTTCTCATGACTTGGAGAGTAGATAGCGTGCCTGCCACCTAAATCAAATACTCGTGATTTTTTAAATTGAAAGCCAAAAGGTTGATACAATGATTTATCAACATTAATTTCATCTAGTACTGACTCAGTAAAACTTATGCACTTATTTTTGGATTTATTATCAAGGTATGCACCAGAGCATATAAAACCACTATCTATGATTGATTTCATAGTTTCAAATGCAATATCAAAAGCCTTATTTTTATCTGTAAACCTAGTAGTGGTTTTTATCCAGTGGTAAAGGTAATCTGAATAATCAGATCTATACCCAGATCTATGCCCAATGTTCATCTAATCAATTCTCCCCCACGAATAACACTCAATCCATTATACGGGTTATGTGATAGAAACGCCTCGGATTGAGCTCTGAGCCGTTTTACTATTAGATCACCTGTAGATCTTCATGACAAAGATTGATTACTCTGCGTCGATTCTAGCCCCCCTCACACCCTATCAGGCATGAGGCATGTCATTGTCCAGGTCGAAAAGAAACTTAAAGATATTGCCAGCCAGATTATCCACAACGCTCGCCGCAAGATTGGATTAGGGAGCGGCATATCCTTGAAGGCCCTAAAATCGGCCGCAGCAAAACTTATAGACTAAACCCGCAATTCGGTTTGAAAGGAACAGCCCTTAAAAACGGTCTCAGCGTCATTCAGGGCGGTAAAGCCTAAGTAATCTCAAAGAAAAATGTGCAGTGTTAGTAATACTGCACATTCTAAATTCTAAGAATTTAGAATTCTTACGCAAAGTCATTTCGGAGCAAATTTAGAGAGATAGTTTCATCAGCTACGAGAAGCAGAGCCGGATTCATATACAATAATTAAAATCGCATAAAGCACCAACGTAAAAAGTGCAATTATCCAATTAGCAATAGCGTAATTCTTTTTATTTATATTCGTGCTTTTTGAAAAGCTCCAATAGGTTAAAAACACCAAGTTAACAAGCGGAATCATTACTAAAATTATTGTCCAAACCCATTCCTTTACCGGAATAATAACCGTTCTATCATTCGTATCCATAAGTCACTCTGAAAAAATAAATTGAGATTTAATCATATCGAATTAAATAATATGTATTTCCGAAGTTTAATTAAAAATTTATTTATTTCCCCCGCTATAAGATTCTTTTGTCTTCGACCGCCCAGCTTTTGAGTCACAGACAGATCGCAAAAAGACAGCTTAGTAGGAATGAGGGGGTTCGCGTTCCCTGATGAAATCCCCTCTTGTATCGGCGGGGAAAAAACGGCTATCCCTCAGATATCTTCATCGCTAAGAAGGTAATCTCTCATCGCATTAAAACTGTCTTTCAGACTGTCTGCCAACAAGAGCATCAGACATTTTTGTTCATGGCTTTCAGGAAGAACGGTCGCATATTCGCAAAACGCCTTTACGATATTTTCATGATGAGCAACTGGAGGATACGTGCTAGAGTCGCAGGTATTCATGTAGACCTCTCTTACAGGTTTATGTGATAGAAGCGCCTCAGATTGCACTCTGGGGCGTTTTGCTATTAGATCATCCATAGATCTTCATGACAAGCGGTTATTTGCTCTGCGTCGATTTTAGGCAGCTTGATGACGATCCTAATATCTATTCGGATGGTCAAACCCAAAAGTGAGGAGACGCCTTGCTAACCTGACAGTCGAACAGCTTAGCGGTGCTGTGTCTGAAACACTGAAATACTCAACCAAGTCCGCCGTGGTTTCTGGAGCTGACCAGCCACCGGAAGGAATGAGTTTTAGATGCCCTTTAGGGCATGAAAGGCGGTTCATCCAATGTAACTGGGATAGCCGTTTTTTCCCCGCCGATACAAGAGGGGATTTCATCAGGGAACGCGAACCCCCTCATTCCTACTAAGCTGTCTTTTTGCGATCTGTCTGTGACTCAAAAGCTGGGTGGTCGAAGACAAAAGAACCCTGCGGCAAGCACGATAAATTTTCTAATGCCTAGCGCCAGCAATTTGCGAATCCTGGGGGAAGGCGGCCTTAGCTTGCATTTCTTATGTGTTCACTAACTGGGGTTGTTCCTTTAGGTAGTTGAATGTGATGAATTTGACAAAAAAAGCTAAGTTATACACAAAGGTTTTCTTTTTAAACTTGTTTTTTGTTTTTATTCTTGTTTTATGCTCTCATAATTCATTGATAATTATATTCAAATACAACAATGGGCATAGAAAATTACGGTAATGGGCATAGAAAATTACGGTAATGGGCATAGAAAATTACGGTAATGGGCATAGAAAATTACGGTAGAATTCACAATATAAGCATAGTAAAAATAAATAACTTGCCTTTTTTTTGAGGATAGATTAATTTTTTATCTATTCCATTATGGAGGGTAATTAAATGTCTGAATTAGTAGCGTATAAATCAAATGCATTGATTGAGGCTAGCTATAAATTAACCTTACAAGAACAACGATTATTACTTATGTGTATTGGTAAGTTGAATCCCCAAGATCAAACACCCCAAAAAACATTTCAAGTTGGATCTAATGATTTTTACTTGGCTTTTCCTGATATGGGAAAAAGTAACGCTGAACGTCACTTAAAAGAAGCTATAGATAAGTTGGCTGAACGTTGGATATACATCCAGAACAACCAAGAAAGAAGACGGATTCGCTGGATTCAGGAGGAAGCAGAATATTTTGATGGTGAGGGAAAAATTGAAATAGTCTTTGCTGACTCAATTATGCCCTATCTAACTCAACTTAAAGGCCAATTTACTAAAATAGTAATCAAGAATGTATCAACTTTGAAAAGTGTGTATAGCATCCGTTTATACGAGTTATTAATGCAGTTTAAGGTGGTTGGTGACAGATTAATTCACGTTGCTGATTTTCGTTCAATGCTAGGTTTAGATGAAAGTAAATATTCTAGCTTCAAATCACTAAATCAGTGGGTGATCAAACCTGCAATAAAAGAGTTGAATCAAAAAAGTAATCTTTTTGTATCTGTTGATACAGTAAAAAAAGGTCGTAGTGTATTTGCGCTACACTTTCGTTTTAAAGAAGATCAGCAAATAAAAATGTCTTTATAGAACAATTATGGCTCTAGTATCAATTAGTGAAGCAGAAAAACTAACAGGGAAAGCTAGAAGCACGCTACACAAGTATATCAAACAGGGTACGCTATTTACGACTACAGATCCTAATAAGGCAAAGAAACATAAATACATATGAATTCATTAGATTCTTTGGGTAATTTAAAAAACACAAACTATACGCAGTGACACCTTAACACATATAGCAAATACAGTAGATAAATCATTAGAACTACATGTACTACAATACAAAATTCAACGTTTAGAACAAGAAAATATTTATCTAATGACAGAAAAAACCATGGAAATTCTGGAAAAAATGACTCACTTTAGCCCTGAACCCCAAGCCACTATGAATAACAAATGAGTTACAGTGGAAAGAGAAATTTTTGACCAATTGAGAACGGAAGAACCAGTTAGTTTAAGTCCCTTATTAAATTAAATTTATATGAAAGACTAAAGGCAGCTAGTCTAACAATATTGCAACCTTTACCTTCATTCAATAACATTAAGAACTTTTGCTTAATCATTTTAAATTTGAGAGAAAATGCTAATATACATAAAGGTTAACTAACGATAAAAGATAGAATCGATATGTCTATAGAGAAAAAAATTATAAATAATGATGTTACAATACAAGAAATTGTTAGACATCTAATAAATAGCTACTCTTTTAAAGAGATAATCTATTCCGATGCTTTTACCCGATTACAAGATATTTCATTTCTTGGAGCTATAGATTATAGTGAAAAACAGTATATTTTAAATAAAAGCAGAAGAACAAGACATGAACACTCGCTATACGTTGCTGCACTATCATTCTATATTTCAGTGAAAAGAAATTATTCTGAAGAAACGACTAAAAATATAGTTGCCGCTGCGTTATTACATGACATAGGCCATTTACCTCTTTCTCATAGTGCAGAACCAACAATAAAAAAAATATTTGGAATAGGCCATCATGAAATAGGGAATCAAATTATTAATGGTGAAGTTAAAAAACTAAAAAATCTAAATGAAAATTTAAAAAATAAATTTGATATAGAATATATATTCTATTTATTAAATACAAAAGACAAAGACAAAAATAACGGGTCTGATTTATTTTCAAGCCAAATAAATATAGATACAATAGATGGTATAATTAGATGTTTAGAGTATAAAAATCTAAATTCAATAATATCACTAAATAGACTAAACATTGCTAGCGCTTCTTTTTTGGATGAAGAAAATTTAAGAATTGGAATATTGGATAACTTTTGGAAAACAAAAGATTTTGTTTACAAAAATATGATAAATAATAATTTTGGGATAATACCAGACAAGATAAGTGAGTTTTTTTTCATTGAAAACAGCATTCATGAAAGTATGTTGTTCTCAAATGAAGAAAAATGGAAATATAAATTTAAAAATTTATTTAAAAGGTTGCGTAATAATGAAATTAAAAATTCATTAAAAGATTATTGCTTTGAAATTACAAATAGGAATTATTATATAAATAACAATGAACTTAATATTCCAAATAGGTATTTAAATACCAAAACTAAAGAAAAAATGACACCATCACATAATTTTTGTGTAGAAAAAAAACAACTAAATTTATTTGGAGAATAAATAGTGCATATTGAATACAAAGAATATTCTAAAAAATTCAATGAGATAAGTTCATTGGAAGAATACTCACTTAATAAACTAAAATCAATAAGGGAAGATTTAGAAAAGGTTTTAAATAATTGCGATTTCAAAGATAACATATGTGTAATAACCACAGGTTCATTCGGACGAGTTGAGGCATCATGTGAATCAGATATGGATTTCTTCATTATATGTGATACAGAAGAAAATAAAAAATTAATTTTAGAAAAAAAACTAGAAATAGACAATGTAATAAAAAAACATGTACCAAAAAACACAGGTAGTACAGGAACATTTGGTAATGATGCAATAAATAATATAGATGAAATAACATCAAACATTGGTGGGCAAAAAGACAGCAATGAATTATTAACAAGGAGAATGTTATTCCTCCTTGAAGGAGCCTATTTGTTCAATGAGATAAAATTCAAGAAATACAGAGATTTGTTAATTAGTAAATATCTAGAACCAACAAGTGGTCACTACTTAGATAGATATCTCATAAACGACATTATTAGGTATTATAGGACAATAACTACCGACTTCCAATTTAAAGTAGACGAAAATGATAAAGCATGGGGTTTAAGAAACATAAAATTAAAATTCTCAAGAAAAATCCTTTATTACTCTGGTATTATTAGTGTAATACATGCTTTTATAGAGTACTCCAATAGTTCACAAACAAAGAAAGAGATATTATTGGATGTATTAGATAAACCAGTAATGGAGAGAACATACAATATATTGCAAAAATATAACGAGTTATCAATTTTAGATTATGATATAAATAAGATATTTGAATTTTATAATCTTTTCTTAGAGGAAATAAGCAAAAAAGAAAATAGAGACACATTAGAAAAAATAACAAAAGATAACAGGAAAAATTACGATATATATGTAAAACTTAATGATAAAAGTATATTTTTTACAGAAAAATTATATTCATTAACAGCTCATATTGCTAAAAAACAAAATAATATACTAGAAGCTCTGATTTTCTAAGGCAGCTTCAGCTAAGGCCACTATGTAAAACGGACGAGTATCTGTGATACTCGTCCGTTCAGACTGCTGACAAACCGCGTTGAAAATAACGCGGTTTGTTGCCTTCATTATAAATCCTTATCTTTCGATTTTTCCTGCCTCATCCCTAAACAATCCTTTTTGGGCACGT